>NZ_JBFWMI010000146.1:0-4692 GCF_050251695.1 Macellibacteroides sp. | reverse complement strand
AGGATAAGCTGACTGTTTATGGAGGTCTCCCCCATGAATGAGAGGGCGAAGAAGCTCGTGAAAGTCATCACCCCGATGCCGCCCACCTGTATCAGAAGCAGGATGATGATATGTCCGGCTGCTGTAAATTGGGTAGCAACATCCACGGTTGTTAGTCCGGTTACGCAAACAGATGTGGTAGCCGTAAAAAGAGCATCTACAAAATGTATACCGTGGATGGTGGCATTGGGTAGCATCAGCAACCCGGTGCCGGTCAGAATCACAAAGGCGAAGCTGAAGATAAATAACAGCGATGGCCTTATACGGTGCTGAATTACCGTGAATACCTGCCGCGAACTATGTATGATGGTGAGTACAGCCAGCAGGCCATAGGTAAACCAGCGGTTGGAAAAGAAATCGAGGTACGGCAGCGAGTCGGCCATTACTTCAGTAAAGAATATCTTGCTGCATATAGAGCCGATCAGTAAAAAATAGATGGTCAGATCGGTAAAAAGCATTCTCTCGCGGATAATCTTGTCGAATTGAACAATGTACCGCAGACTGATACCTACAAAGAAAAGTAACAGCAAATGGTTGTGATATTCCGACAGACGGAGCGTGGTTTGCGGCGACAGGGAATACCCGAACTGATATAGTAAAATGAACAACGATCCCAGTGAGGCCAATGAGATACTTATCTCGGCTACGATGTTAAACACGTTCCGCAACCTCGATGCATGCATTTTATATAAGAATAGATAGCGTCGTATATCCATTGTGTATATCGAATAGGTATTGAACAAATATACAAATTTTTGCGAATATTTGACAAATATGGTAAGAATATTGATATTGTTTATGTTACAGTATGTTCTGGAGTCTTATTGTATAAAGTAAGATTATAAAAACACAGATAATTAGGGTATTATGAGCATATTTATTTTGAAGAATGATTTGTTTATGAAAAAAAACAATATATTTGCAGCATCTTTAATTTAATTGTTCAACATACTAAATGAAATTACCAGCATGTTATATCCTCATGTTTCTGTAGACTGTGTGTTATTGGGCGTAAATGAAGAGAAGCTTTGCGTGCTTCTGGTGGAGCGTGCTGATTCTCCGGGCGACCAGATCGACTACAAATTACCCGGAAGCCTGATTTACGAAAACGAAGACCTGGACGATGCTGCTTACCGGGTGCTTAAGGAGAGCACAGGTATAAGTAAAGTCCAACTCAAACAGTTCCGTTGCTTTGGTTCTCCGTCGCGTACCCAGAATAAAGAAGATGTGCTTTGGCTCGAGAATGCTTCCAAACTGAAGATCGGCCGTATCGTAACCGTTGCGTACCTGGCGCTGTGTAAAATAAGCAAACGAAAGAATCTGTCTCCTAAATATAAGTCGGCTCAATGGGTGCCGGTAAACGAGCTCCCTAAATTGCCGTTCGACCACAATGAAATTGTTGCGGCTGCCACCAGCGAGATTCGTCAGTGGATCGAAATCGAGCCTTCTATTGTGTTTGAATACCTTCCTTCCCGCTTTACTTTGTATGAGCTGCGCCGTACCTACGAGACTATATTCGGAAAGGCTTTTGATATCCGTAATTTTCATAAGAAGATTGCATCATTGGCCTATGTTGTGCCCACCAACGAGATGCAGGAGGGAGTTGCCCACAGGGCAGCGAGGTATTACCGATTCGACAGAGCCATCTATAAGAAGCGTTCGATTGTGAATAAGAAGTAAATTAACAGTAAATCTGAATCATATGTATTTATTGGGTTGTGATATAGGAAGCTCTTCTGTGAAGGCTTCGGTGGTGGAAGTTGAAAGTGGAAAAACCGTGGGATCCGACTTTTTCCCAAAAGAGGAAGCTCCCATTCTGGCTGTAAAGCCGGGTTGGGCGGAACAGGATCCTGAATCGTGGTGGGGTTATCTGAAAGATGCCATCAAAGGGGCGATAGCCGCCGCACGCATTGATGGAAAAGAGATTCGTGCCATCGGTATTTCGTATCAGATGCATGGACTTGTGGTGGTTGATAGCGACAAAAAGGTATTACGTCCTTCAATTATCTGGTGCGACAGCAGGGCGGTTCCCTACGGAAACCGTGCCTTCACAACGATTGGAGAAGAGCAGTGCTTGTCTCATCTGCTTAATTCGCCCGGAAACTTTACGGCCTCTAAGCTGGCCTGGATTAAAGAATATGAGCCGCGCTTGTTTGAGCGTATCCACAAGATAATGTTGCCCGGAGATTATGTGGCGATGCGGATGACGGGCGATATTGTGACTACCGTTTCCGGATTAAGCGAAGGGATTTTCTGGGATTTCAAGAACCAGTGCGTATCGAAGGATGTGATGAATTACTTTGGCTTCGACAATGATCTGATTGCAGATATCAGGCCTACGTTTGCCAATCAGGGTGAACTTACGGAGTCGGTTGCCAGCGAACTGGGAATGAAAAAAGGAACTCCCATTACCTATAGGGCCGGCGATCAGCCTAATAATGCCTTGTCGCTTAATGTATTAAATCCGGGCGAAATTGCCGCTACAGGTGGTACTTCGGGAGTTGTGTACGGGGTGAACGGCGCTATAAATTACGATCCGCTTTCGCGTGTAAATACCTTTGCCCACGTTAATTATACTCCGGAAGAACCTCGTTTGGGCGTATTGTTGTGTATCAACGGGGTAGGTATCCTCAATTCGTGGATAAAACGGAATGTAGCTCCTGCTGGAATGGATTACGAGGCATTGAATGACTTGGCAGCCACGGTGCCTGTGGGTTCCGAAGGTTTGTCAATTCTGCCGTTTGGTAACGGAGCAGAACGTATGCTGCAGAACAGATCTTCGTCTTGCTCGGTTCACGGTCTTAATTTCAACATACATGGTAAGGCACATCTGGCCCGTGCCGCTCAGGAAGGTATCGTATTCTCCTTCAAGTACGGCATGGATATCATGAATGAAATGGGTATCAATATAGATGTAATCAGGGCAGGTCACGCAAACATGTTCCTTAGTCCGGTATTCAGGGAGGCTTTGGCTGGTGTAACCGGTGCCGTGATTGAGTTGTACGACACCAACGGCGCTGTAGGTGCAGCCAAGGGTGCAGGTATAGGTGCCGGCATTTACAAATCGCCTGCCGAAGCGTTTGCCTCCTTGCAGAAAATAAACCGGATTGAACCCGACGGACTTAAAGCCGACAGTTATTGCAGTGCTTATGAGATCTGGAGGGAACGATTGATTAAAAATAGCTGATTTTAAAGTGTATATTAATTCTTAATACTGACAATTATGAGTTTTTTTAAAGGAGAAAAAGAATTCTTTCCTGGTATTGGAAAGATTCGTTTTGAGGGATTGGATACTGTAAATCCGTTGGCATTCCGCTATTATGACGAAAACCGTGTGGTAATGGGTAAAACTATGAAGGATCACCTGCGTTTTGCTATGGCTTACTGGCATACTTTGTGTGCCGAAGGTGGCGATCAGTTTGGCGGAGGTACAATTGATTTTCCATGGAATAACGCAGCGGATGCGATTTCGCGCGCCAAATATAAAATGGATGCTGCTTTCGAATTTATGACTAAGTGCGGTATTCCTTACTATTGCTTCCACGATGTGGATGTTGTTGAGGAGGCTCCAACTATGCTTGAGTTCGAAAATCGTCTGCACACCATGGTGGAGCATGCCAAAGGTTTACAGGCTGCAACAGGCAAGAAATTGCTTTGGGGTACAGCCAACGTGTTCAGCAACCGTCGTTATATGAACGGTGCGGCAACCAACCCATATTTCCCTGCAGTGGCGTTTGCCGGCACTCAGATTAAGAATGCAATTGATGCAACCATCGCTTTAGGTGGCGAAAACTATGTATTCTGGGGTGGCCGCGAAGGTTATATGAGCTTGCTTAACACCAACATGAAACGCGAAAAGGATCACCTGGCTATGATGCTTACGATGGCCCGCGATTATGGAAGAAAGAACGGATTCAACGGAACATTCCTTATCGAACCGAAACCGATGGAGCCTACCAAGCATCAGTACGATGTGGATGCCGAAACAGTAATCGGGTTCTTGCGCCACTATGGTTTGGATAAGGATTTTGCACTCAATATCGAAGTGAACCACGCAACCCTGGCTGGTCATACCTTCGAGCACGAATTGCAGGCTGCTGTTGATGCCGGTATGTTAGGTAGTATCGATGCTAACCGCGGCGATTATCAGAACGGTTGGGATACAGATCAGTTCCCCATCGATTCGTACGAACTTACTCAGGCTCTGCTTGTAATTCTTGAGGCAGGCGGTTTCAAGACCGGTGGTACCAATTTTGATGCTAAGACCAGAAGAAATTCGACGGATCTGGAGGATATCTTTATTGCGCATGTTTCCGGTATGGATATGTTTGCCCGCGCATTGCTTTCGGCAGCCAATATCCTGGAGAAGACCGATTACCTGAAGATGAGAGCCGAGCGTTACGCTTCGTTTGATTCGGGCGAAGGAAAGGCTTTCGAAGATGGCAAACTTAGCCTGGAAGATCTTCGTACAATTGCTTTGGCTCACGGTGAACCCAAACAGTTCAGCGGAAAGCAGGAATTGTATGAGATGATTGTAAGCCGTAATATCTAATAATGAATAAGAACCGGAGCCGGAGGGGGATCACACCCTTCGGCTCTTGTTATTTAATCTAATATATTCATGAGAAACAAAAACTATATTTTTGGTATTAC
>NZ_JBFWMI010000145.1:0-4781 GCF_050251695.1 Macellibacteroides sp. | reverse complement strand
TTATTTTTTAGAATTTATTCAGTTCCGTTCTTGCCTGTTGAACCGCCTGGGTAGGATCAGCCTTGGTAAGACCTTCGGGGGTGAATGAAGAAACAAGGGTATTCAACTTTTCAAGCTTGCTCTTGTTATTCTTGTTCTTGAATTCTTCCTTCAGAATGTTTATCTTTTCGTAGTCCTGAATTCCTTCGATCAGTTTTTCCATACGGATGCTTGATCTGTTTTCCGGATATACAATGTAGCAGTCGCCCGCAGCCCAGCTCCGGAAACGAGAGTCCAGCAAGGGCTCTTTGGTCCAGCTGTTGTAGGCCCAGCGTAGATAACCGTCATAGTTTCCGGCCATGGCATGCCAGCCGATCCAGGTTGCCTCTGCCGGAGGAGAGAAGGTGAATGTGTTTGGCAAGGCTTCGGCACAGCAGGTGTACACGGTACTTATTTTACCTTCTTTATCTCTTCTGGCTTTCACATCGGCCGGGAAGTTGTGTCCGAAGGCGAGACATAAATCGTATAAATCTTTTTCTATCTCCGGATGGTAATTTCCTGCCAGCGATATCTTGAAGTCAGGATCTGCATTTTTAATCACCTTAATAGCCTCCTGCATGGCATCAAGTCCTCTTTCATCCATGGCGATAGTCGTTTTGTCGAACCATCCTTTCGATTTCAGATGTCGGGCAAAATCTTTCAGAAACGGTCCCCAATAGTCTTCGTATGCCTTATCTCCCGGTTTTGCCTCAATAAATTGAATACGGTTGGTGGCCTGGTCGAAGTAATCGAAGCGCAATGCCCAGGGAATTAGGGTATAGCAGTTTATCTGTTTGTCTATTCCTACCTCGTTCATCATGAAATTCACCCATTTATCGAAAACATCGTACCTGAATTCCCAGGTTCCGTCCATCTTTTTCATTCTGAAGATCATACTGTCGAAATGATCTTCCGTTTGTCCGTTCCAGGGTTTGTGCATAATGGTGGTGGTAATTACTTTTTGTCCGGCATCGGCCAGTGTCTTCATTACCGGAAGCATGGCATCGAAATGCTCTTTGCTCCATAGCGGAACTTGGTGGTATCGGGCAACCGAATAGGGATTTTGCCACAAATCCAAATGGAAAGCCCAGTTTTTGGGTGCAGGTAAGGTCCGGTTTAGAACCTCTACTTCAAGATTGAGGGTGAGGGCCGACGAGGTATTGTAAGTAAGGGTTACCGTACCTTTGTATACGCCTGGTTTTGTATTTTCAGGAATCCATGTGTTTATCCATATTGGCTGGGCAGAACGGGCGTTTACGTCCTTTACCTTGATAATATCCAACACATCGGCAACAACAGACGAGTCCCAATCGGCTTTAACCGGACGGTGTCCGCAACCGCCTTTTCCATCTTTGTTGAGTTCGTCTGTCATAACATAACGTACAAAGTTAGTTCGGATAACCGACGCGGGAATAACCGATTTCCCGTTGGTAAGGTCGGATACCGATAGGCTTACTTTCTCAAGGTTATTGGTCGTCCACAGAATAGCTTGTGCATTTACACGCTCGCCTTTCCAGCCTGAGATACGCAAACGTTGTGTTTTATTTACCGAAGGAACATTCAGCTTACTGTATCTTACATCTGTTGATCCCCATCTGAGTTGAGGTTTACCCGGTTGTTTATCCCAGGCCTCTTTATCAACCGGCTTTGTGTCTGTTAGCTCGGTATAATCGCCCGATAGTATGTTTCTGGTTTCTTGCCCGTTGGTGACCAGACAAAATGCAAATAATAGATAGATAAGGAATCCGTGTTTCATGTTATGAGTTTTAAGTTTAAAAATACTTGGTGTTATTTTGCCACTAAGATACTATTAATTGACAATATACTCAAAATAGTTATGTAAACTTATCCCTAAATGTTTATATTGTAGCAGATTCGCAGGGTTGATATTGTCCGATAAAAGGATTATGAGTACCTTGCGCCCAATTTAAACATATGTAAAACATGAAAGAATTCATACGGATACTCCAACGTTTTGTGCCTCCCTATAAATCGAATATGGTATGGAACATTGTATTTAATGTTCTGTCGGCGATACTTAATTTATTTTCATTTGCATTGATTATTCCTATTCTTCAGATTCTTTTTAAGATAAACGAAGAGGTATACACTTATACGCCATGGAGTTTTGAACCTTCATCATGGGAATCGTGGAAAGGGCTGGCAGAGGCTGGAAAGAATAATTTCTTTTGGTATATTACCAATCTGATCGAGACCGAGGGCGGATCATTTACACTTATCGTGTTGGGAGTATTCCTTGTGATAATGACTTTTCTAAAGGTGGCTACCATGTATCTGGCATTCTTCCATATGATACCCATCCGTACAGGAGTTGTGAGAGATATACGAAATCAGATCAATAATAAAATTACGCAATTACCCCTTGGATTCTTTTCTGAAGAGCGAAAAGGGGATATCATTGCCCGAATTTCGGGAGATGTGAACGAGATTGAGAACTCGATCATGAGTTCGCTGGATATGCTCTTTAAGAATCCTATTCTAATATTTATTTACCTCACCGGGATGATCCTGATCAGCTGGCAACTAACCGTTTTCGTACTTGTTCTTTTGCCCTTGGCTGGTTACATTATGGGACAGGTGGGGAAAAAATTAAAACGCAAATCGTTACTCGGACAGCAGCAGTGGGGCGATTTGATGTCGCAGATCGAAGAGACGTTAAGCGGTCTCCGTATCATCAAAGCTTTTAATGCAGAAAGTAAAATAAGGAACAGATTTGAAAAGAGTAATGATATATTTCGTCGTACAACGATGAAAATATACCGCCGCCAACAAATGGCACACCCCATGAGTGAGTTTTTGGGAACAGCAACCATTGTGATTGTGTTATGGTACGGAGGAACATTGATTCTGGCCAATAATAGCCCCATCGATGCTCCCACATTTATTTATTACCTGGTAATTTTCTATAGTATTATCAATCCTGCAAAGGATTTATCCAAATCGGTCTATGCCATACAGAAAGGATTGGCATCCATGGAGCGTGTGGATAAGATACTGAAAGCAGAAAGTGATATCAATGATCCGATAGATCCGAAACCAATTTCCTTGCAAAAGCAGATAGAATATAAGAATGTATGGTTCAAATATCAGAACGACTGGGTGCTTAAAAATGTAAATCTGACCATCCCTAAAGGAAAGACTGTGGCCCTGGTAGGTCAGTCGGGTTCGGGAAAAAGTACGTTGGTCGACCTCCTGCCTCGCTTTTACGACGTTAACGAAGGTTCTATTACCATTGATGGAACGGATATCCGTGAAAGTACGTTGTATGATTTACGCGGGTTGATGGGTAATGTAAACCAGGAGGCCATCCTTTTCAATGATTCGTTCTTCAATAATATCTCTTTCGGGGTGAAAAATGCAACATTGGAGCAGGTTAAAGAGGCAGCCAGGATTGCCAATGCACATGAATTTATCATGGCAAGCGAACAGGGATACGAAACTAATATTGGCGATAGAGGGGGCAAATTGTCGGGTGGCCAGCGACAACGCATAAGTATTGCCCGTGCCATACTAAAGAATCCTCCCATTTTAATCCTGGATGAGGCTACCTCTGCTTTGGATACCGAGTCGGAACGACTGGTACAGGAAGCCCTTGAGAACCTGATGAAGAATCGTACCACGATTGTGATAGCGCACCGCTTATCTACCATTCGCAATGCAGATGAAATATGCGTGATGCACGGCGGCGAAATTGTAGAACGGGGCACACATGATGCATTGCTGGTATTGGACGGCTTCTATAAGAAGCTTTGTGACATGCAGCAGTTCTGAGGATCTGCTGTGTGTAAATATTTTGTTTAGGAGTAACAGAAAACATAAGTCATGAAAAAAACAATCTTACTAATCTTATCCGCTGTTATGATAGTTTCGGGCGGATGTAAACAAATGGAAGCACCTCCGGGTAAAAGCTGGAGTTATTTTTTTGATAAACCGGCAAAAGTATGGGAAGAAACGCTGCCTTTGGGAAATGGAAGGATTGGATTGATGCCGGATGGACAAATAAACAAAGAAAACATTGTTCTCAATGAAATTTCCATGTGGTCCGGAAGTAAACAGGACACAGATAATCCGGAAGCCTACAAATCGCTTGCTCAGATCCGGAAGCTGTTGTTTGAAGGGAAAAACGACGAGGCACAGTCTCTGATGTATAAAACCTTTGTGTGCAAAGGCCTTGGAAGCGGTCAGGGAAATGGTGCCGATACGCCTTATGGAAGTTACCAGCTTCTGGGTAATCTGGTAATTGAATACCAGTATCCCAATGAAACAGATACTATTTCACAATATAAACGGACGCTCAATCTGAATGATGCGGTTGCATCAACCTCTTTTAAAAGAGGAAATGTGCTGTATGCGAGGGAAGTATTTACCTCTTTTGCCGACGATTTAGGGGTGATCCATTTGTCTGCCAGCGAAAAAAGTAAACTTGGTTTTACCATAAAGATGAACCGTCCCGAACGTTACCGGGTTTCAACGGAAGGAAACGACCTGATCATGCAGGGAGAATTAGCCAGTGGAACGGACGCCGCAGGGCCGCTTTATGGGGCACGTGTACGTGTAATCCTTCCTCAGAACGGTGACATCGTGACTTCCGATAGCTCACTTACCATAACCGATGCGACGGAAGCAACCATTCTGATCTCTATGGCCACCAATTATTTCGGACATCAGGTTCCTGACCAACTGTCTGCTTTGATAGCAAAAGCAGAAGGAAAAAGTTTTGACGAACTTAAGGATGACCATAT
>NZ_JBFWMI010000144.1:0-4872 GCF_050251695.1 Macellibacteroides sp. | reverse complement strand
CTGATTGGATTATTTGATGCAAAGATAAAAAGAAAAATGGAAGGAGTGGAATAATGGAGAGTTATAGTTACAATTAACCAATTTGTTTGACAGCAAATTAATTGCCCGGAATCAGTATGCCTGTCATTGCTTCTATTGATGCAAGCTACTTATTGGAGATAGATGAAGTTTCCTTAATCGACGATGAGATACCTGCAAGCAGAGAAAAACGGTTTCTATGATAGAATTGCATTCATATAAAGAAATCACTGCCGGCAACGCTTAAGAAGAAATTATGCCAGATGTTCGTTACGATGTAATAGATGGAGGTCCGTTGTTAAATAATAAAGACTATCCATCCCGAAGCTCTCACTCATACTTATAGCAGGAGGCATCGGGGTGGATAGTCTTGTGTTAGAATCGGATTGTTGTGTGCCGACAGATGAAGTTACAGATCTACTGATTTGCTATCTACCGGTACATGTTTCCCTCCATGGTAATTGAATAATGCCACCTGAAGTTTCTTGCTGTCCGAATTAATTGGTGAAATTACAATGAAGTCCATCTTCAGGTTATCCTGATCTATGGCTGCATTCTTGTCGCGTGTTTTCTGATCTTCCCAAGTTCCGGAATTGGCATAGATACAATCTTGGCCCAACACATTCGTGAAAGTTTTAATCATGGGTATATGCGTGTGACCGAAAACCACGATGCGGGTATTGGATGTTGGGTTTTTGAAGTACTGAACATCTGATTGGTCATCAAGAAATTCAGTATGCAAACTACCTGCTATCGCCGTATTGATGTTTGTTGGAAAAGGTACGTTGTTGTACTTTGTACGCGCATCCCAATTGGCTTGAGTGAATAAATTATTGTACAGTTTCATTTGGATGCTGCCATCTGACGGATTATTTGTAGGCATAATATCATTAATCGAATAGGTTTTTGTGAAATTACCCACATTGGTTTTAATGATTGGTTCGCTGAAATTATCTTTTACGAAGATAAGCTCTTCCAAAACAGACTTCCATAATGTATAATAAACATTTTTGCTATACTGTTCCGGATTGCTTGGGTCTTGAAGCTTTACCTCCGGCACTTTAGTTGCAGCTTCCTTGGTAGTTGGGTCTGTAAAGGAGTTGGCAGCAATACGGGCGAAGAAGTAGCCGGGAGGCAAAGTGGCACCTGGTGCTTCCGCTTCATTGGCATTGGGAGCTATCGCGTTGAAGAAATCGTACCGGTGTCCATGTTCGATGGCGATTTGCGGATAGTCATCGGGACGATATGTACCAATACCAAACTTATCTTTTGGGTCGCGTGCCTGATTCACTCCGGGTAATGCCAGGTTAACATTTTCGGGAGTGAAACCCATGTCGTGATTACCCGGAACATACGTCAGCTTTATCTTTCCATCTTTGATAATCCCATTCAGCAGGTCGAAGACCCCCTGGTTAGCCTTGACAGATTTTTTAATAAAGTCGGCCTGCGAACCATTGGGGTAAGAATCTAATCTGGTTGGGATGTACCATTCGTCGAACATATCACCACCAATTACAAGCTCTTTGACTGTGCCGGACGATCGTACCTCACCCAGAAATTCCTCTAACCGTTTCAGGTGTTTTACGTTCTCAGAGTATGTTAAATCGTTGCCCAGATGCAAATCGCTGATAATAACAATCTTATCCCGTTCGTTATTACTGCTCTCACTCATGTTGTCAAAAGGGTTAGTTGAAACAGGATCATCGTTGTTTGACGAGCACGATCCCATAGTAAAGACCGATGCAAGCATCATAAGCATAAAATTAAATTTTCTCATCGTATATACAGATATTAAATTAGTGAAAAATCATTGCCATCCCATATTGTCGTTAACTCATATTCAAAGCTTCGAAAGCGGTACGTGTGGTTGTTCCATTTAGATAAATAACCTGAACAGTTGCGTACGAATATATATAAACAAAAATAACCTAATTTTAATTAGGATGCGTTTCATAATTACAAAATCAATGTATTATAAATACAATTTCTGATGCATTATCATCAGAAACTAGTTTAAATCCCGTTTATTATACGAAACAAGCTGATTTGTACCTGAAATTTCTGTCATGTCTATGGTATTTAAACTCCGATTGCCCTCTTAAACGTAGGCTTTGGCTATAGCGACGACCCCATAGAATTTTTCGGATTATTCGGTGCAATGGTAGCGTATGTCGGTATAAAATACTAATTTTGGATGCTAATTAGGAGGAGTATGATTCAGAGAATGTGCATAAAAGTTCATTTTATTTGCTGCTTGCTGTTGCTGGGATTTGGATTGCAGGCACAATATAGTGTGTCTGGCGGTCGCGGTGTTCCGCTGTTGGCCAAGGATGATACCTATAACAGACTTCAGGTGTATCTGCTCAACGGAATGGGGCAGTCGGAAATCCGTTATACCTCCACCTCTTCGCTTCCCCACAAATGGTACAGGTATAAGAACAGCGCATTGAATGCCGAGCCTGTGGCAGCTACACAGCAAGGGAATGTATCAGTCGTTTCCAACCCGGAAGAGGGATACGGTTACTTTGCAGAAGTAGCCGGCGAGTTAGCCCGGTATGTATGGGTAATAGATTACAGCCGGTATCCGGTGGAACTACGGAGTCTTGATTTATCAGAACAACCCGATCCCTGTGCTTATCTGAAACTCTCGGGCGATATGGCCATGGAGAAGTTGATGTATCATACCCCCAATGGAATACTGACCGAATTGAAACGGCAGTTTGAGGTAACCTATAAGACCCTGGAATGGACCGAATCTACGGCATTATTCTCTCAAAAAGAGATAAAAAAGGTGGTTGATGGCAATCCTTCGGGACAAACGCTGGATGCACCCCTGTGCGATACCGATGTCCGCATTGCGGGGGACTTGTTTGCCCGCCATTTTGGGATAGAAAAAAGTATTGCTTCGTCCCTTTATCAGGCAGTGGCAATAGAAGTTCACGGCTTCGCCGATAAATTGAACAGTGACGCCCCGAACGTTGTTAGTTATGAAGCGGCCGACTTAGGAGGCTCTGCTCCGGTGGATATCAGATTTAAAGCCGTTGCCAACGACCCGGTGGCAGCTCAATATATATGGAAAATATACAGGAAAGAGGATGGTCCGGAAAAGCTGCTGGTCCGATTTACCGGTGAAGAACTGGTTTACACCTTCGATAAATTTGGCGAATACGTTGCCGAACTGGAAGTAAGTAACCGCAGCTTATCCTGTACAGATCAGTCTTTCTCGCGGGATATTAAAATAGTTGAGTCGTCGCTGGAGATACCCAACGCCTTTTCTCCCGGTACATCTCCGGGTGTAAACGACGAGTTCAGGGTGGCATACAAATCGCTTGTCCGCTTTAAGGGAACGATTTTCAACCGTTGGGGGGTGGAATTATTTACATGGACCGATCCATCACAGGGATGGGACGGCAAAAAGGGAGGAAAATATGTCCCTCCCGGAGTTTACTTTTATATTATAGAGGCCGAAGGATCTGATGGTGTGTCATACAAACGGAAAGGCGACATCAATATCCTTCGTTCAAAAAATGTGCAGAATGAATAGATTACAAAAGATTGTTGGTTTGGTTGTGAGTGGAATTATATGTCTTACAGCTTGTTTATCGTTAGGTTCGTCTGATTCGGAAAAGGCAAAAAAAGAGAAACCCTTGGTGGCGTCGATGACTTCGTCGCCCGAGATTCCCGACGAAGTAATGTTTTGTGGTGAAAAGATTGATCTTACCCGATACAATATGCATGAGGGATTTGACAGGGAGCTGACCAGTTTCATCTACTTTCACTCTACAACCATGTTGCATTTTAAAAGAGCCAACCGCTATTTTCCGGTTATCGAGCCCATTTTAAAGGCAAATGGAGTGCCGGACGACTTTAAGTATCTGGCGGTTATAGAGAGTAACCTGGATATTAGAGCTCTTTCGGGAGTTAATGCCGCAGGCTTCTGGCAGCTTTTGCCGGGCACGGCCAAGCAATACGGGTTAACGGTAGAGAAGGAGGTGGACGAACGTTATCATATTGAAAAGGCTACGGAGGTGGCCTGTAAGTATATAAAGTCGGCTTACAAGAAGTATGGTAGCTGGGCTGCGGTGGCGGCTTCCTATAATGGGGGCATGGGACGTATATCCGGCGAATTGTCTAAGCAGAATGCCGAGTCAACCTTCGACCTGTGGTTGGTGGAGGAGACATCGCGCTATGTTTACCGCATAATGGCTATCAAGCAGATATTCGAGAATCCATACAAGTACGGATTTGTGCTGAAGGCCGAAAACCTGTACAAACCCATCGAATGCAAAGAGGTGGAGGTGTCGTCAAACATAGAGGATCTGGCTGCTTTTGCTGCAGAGCATAATGTAACCTATGCCGATTTGAAACAGTTCAACTTATGGTTGAGAGACCGTAAACTTACTACCGCAGGAAAGACATACAAGATTCTGATTCCTAAAGAGAGCGAACTGTATTACAAGAAACCCAATACCAAGGTGCACGACTCCCGTTGGGTGATTGATTAAAACAGCGTACAAATCTGATTGTATTGGCTTAGCTGGATTTACAAGCATTGAATTGACAGAAAATGAGTGACAAGAAACGTGTAGAGACTGGCCTGATATCCGTTTTAGGAGCCCGGGTGCACAACTTAAAGAATATAGATGTTGATATTCCGCGCAACAAACTGACGGTAATTACCGGTATGAGCGGTAGCGGGAAATCATCCCTGGCGTTCGATACGATCTTTGCAGAAGGCCAACGCCGGTATGTGGAGACCTTTTCGGCCTATGCCCGAAACTTTCTGGGCAACATGGAACGTCCGGATGTGGATAAGATTTCCGGATTGAGTCCGGTTATCTCCATCGAGCAGAA
>NZ_JBFWMI010000143.1:0-4963 GCF_050251695.1 Macellibacteroides sp. | reverse complement strand
TGCTTTCTATTATTAGATTGGCTACCTTTGCAGGCTGAAACAAAGAAGTAATAGAAATGACAATCGATGTTGAAAAGAAAGAGATCAGGGCGGTGGCGCTGACCCCAATCGTACAACAAACCGCATTTTGGGCGGAGGTAAAATCATACCAGGGCATAGAGTCTAAAGCTTTTGATTTTAAAGTAAAGAACAGTGAGGTGTATGTGGATGACTTGACAAAAACATCCACATACGCCGATTTGTTGATTCTCCAGCAAGCACTAAACAAAGATACCAGCATTGCCTACGTTCCGTATGGTCCAGAGTTGGAACCATCCGAAGAGGTGCAAGGCGAATTTCTGGAAGAGCTATCCGAAATACTTCGCTCCTATCTGCCTAAGTCGTGTATTGGTATACGGTATGATCTTGCCTGGCAATCTCATTGGGACAAACCGGAGAATTACAATGAGTCCAATACCTGGGAAGGTCCGCCCGACCGAAAATACCAAGAGTTCCGTCTAAATTACAACACCAATAACTGGAACCTGAAGCGTGCCAACTCCGACATTCTGCCGGCACATACCGTTTATCTGGATTTGATTCCGGACGAACAGACGTTGCTGGCCCGCATGAAACCTAAAACCCGTTACAACATTCATCTGGCTGCCAGAAAAGGGGTGACCGTACGACGTGCCGGAATGGAAGAACTTCCGCTATGGTATAAGCTTTATAGCGATACGGCCCAGCGCAACGGGATCTTTCTGAACGATATAGATTATTTTAAATCTGTTCTTGCCGCTAAAGCAGACGACACGCTTTCGCCTGCTACAGTGGAGCTTCTTCTGGCAGAGAAAGACGGAGAAGCCTTGGCTGCCATATTTTTAGTACTGTCTGGCAACAGAGGAACCTATCTTTACGGAGCATCCTCATCGCAGCATCGGAATTGTATGCCTACCTATGCTTTGCAATGGGAGGCAATACGGATTGCCAAGGCAAGCGGTTGTACAGAGTACGACATGTTTGGCGTATCTCCCGGACCGGAACCTTCGCATCCTATGTATGGATTGTATAAATTCAAAATGGGATTCGGGGGACAGCTTTTCCATCAGATGGGATGCTGGGATTATCCTTTTAAAGAGGATCAATATCGCATGTTCCTCGCAACGGAGATGAGCAGTCAGGGATACCATCTGTAAGGATGTAAGAACCTTCGAATAGCTTTTTCTGTTAGAATAGAAAAAGAAAATTGTATGAAGACTTTTACATTCATTTTATGTATGGCAATATTGCCTCTATTTACAATGGCACAGACAAAATCATTTCACGACTTTACAGTCAAGGCTATGGATGGCACGGACTTTAACCTTTCGTCTCTAAAAGGTAAAAAAGTGCTTGTGGTGAATACCGCATCCAAATGTGGGCTTACCCCCCAGTACGAAAAGTTACAGTTGTTGTTTGAAAAGTATGGTGGAGATAAGTTTACAATCATCGCTTTTCCGGCCAACAACTTTAATGGTCAGGAACCCGGCACCAACGAGGAGATTATGGAATTCTGTACTTTGAATTACAATGTAACATTTCCTGTTATGTCAAAAATATCGGTAAAGGGAGATGATATGGACGCTCTTTATAAATGGCTGACACAAAAAAGTGAAAATGGGAAGGCCGATGCTGAGGTTCAATGGAACTTCCAGAAGTTTATGATAGACGAAAACGGAAACTGGGTGGACTTTGTGGCACCCAAAGAAAGTCCCCTTTCCGATATGATTGTGCAGTGGATTGAAGGAAAGAAGAATTAGTTATATGTTTAACAACAGGATTAGCTAATTTGTTAACTAAAAACTTGTGTAAACAAAAGCTTAAGTATACATTTGCTTCATCAGCGGTAATGAATGAAAATTCCGGTTTTCAGAGTTAAAGGCTGACAAAATGTTAACTATGATTAAGAGGCAAGAACAGTCTATCCGCCTGTTTCTTGCTTCTTTTTTTTGTTTGCTGTTTTGTTTACTATCTTTGCCCTCTATAAACGTCTCACTTTATCTGAATACACCATGTTAAACTACACAAAACTAAGTCTGCTGCTCTCATCAGTCTGTTTGATGGGAACGTCTCTCAGCGCCAAAGAAAAAGGAAAAACTCCTAATCTCTTGTTTATAATGGCCGATCAATGGAGGGGAAATGCCATAGGGTATCTCAACATTGAGCCGGTTAAAACTCCCAATTTGGATAAGCTTGCCTCGGCAGGGGTTCACTTTACAGATGCAGTTAGTTGCTATCCGGTATCGTCTCCGGCCAGAGCTATGTTGATGACCGGCTTATATCCTGTATCAAACAAAGTTACCGGCAACTGCAATTCGGCCAATACACCTCATGGTGTCGAACTGGAAACAGATGTTCGTTGCTGGAGTGATGTATTGAAAGAGAAAGGATATGCTACCGGATACCTTGGCAAATGGCACTTGGATGCACCCGTTGCTCCCTATGTGAATACAAGCAATAACAAAGGGAAAGTGGCATGGAATGAGTGGTGTCCCTCCAATCGCCGTCATGGTTTTGACTTGTGGACTGCTTACGGCACATACGACGATCATCTCAAGCCGATGTACTGGGATACCCATAGCAGCCGCGACAGCTTTTACTATGTTTCTGAATGGGGACCTACATTCGAAGCCAACCGTGCCATCGAATATATCAAGAACGAGGATGGCCGGTTCCGTAATCCGGAAAAGCCGTTTGCCCTGGTTGTCTCTATGAATCCTCCGCATACCGGATACGAGCTTGTTCCCGAAAAATACAAAGCGGTATACCAGCATGTAAACGTCGATTCTCTTGCTATTCCTGAAAGTCTTTTGGCTGGCGACAAAAAATTTGTTGAATTCTATAAAGCCAATGTCCTGAATTATTATGCATGTATGACCGGGGTGGACGATCAGATAGGCCGTATCATAGAATCTCTTAAGGAAGAGGGGGTGTTCGATAATACAATCGTTGTATTTACCTCTGATCATGGCGATGCCATGGGAATGCACGAAACTATCGGTAAAAATACAATGTACGAGGAATCGATGCGCATTCCGATGATTATCTCGTGGCCCGATAAGCTTAAACCTCGTAAAGATGAAAATCTAATGATCGGTTTCTCAGATCTTGGTCCTACGCTATTATCCATGATGGGCTTCGAAAAAGATATTCCGGAAAGGACTCAGACCTACAACCTGGCCTCGGGGGTGTTATCTGCAGACAATGAATTAGAGGTAGTTCAGCCTTACTATTTTATTGTGTCGTCCGATCTATCTTCGGGATGCCGCGGATTACGCAATAAACGCTATACTTTTGCTATTCGTGCCGAAAAAGGGGTGTGCAAAGAGTACTTCCTGTTCGACAGACAAACCGATCCCTGGCAATTAAACAACGTTGCCAGCAAAAATCCGGAACTGGTCAAAAAGCTTACAAGCCAATTAAAAGCACACCTGCAGCGAACCAACGACCCGTTTGCAAATTACATAAACTAAATACGATGACAAAAAACAATCTGATGAATAAAAAAAGAATTCTATCCATGGCCGCCATTCCTTTGGCAGGTTTAACTGGAATACTGAATGCTGCTACACCAAAAGAAAAGCCCAATATCATTCTTTTTATGGTAGATGATATGGGATGGCAGGACACATCCGTTCCATTTGGTCCGGAGAAAACACCCTTTAACCGCCTATATGAAACGCCTAATATGGAACGATTGGCTCGTCAGGGGGTTAAATTTACCAATGCCTATGCCTGTAGCATCAGTTCCCCCACCCGGGTAAGTCTGCTTACAGGGATGAATGCCGCCCGTCACCGTGTTACCAACTGGACATTAAATTATAACCAGAGTGTTGACGGGAAAAGTGATGTGCTGAAGTATCCCGAATGGAACCTCAACGGTATGAGTCCTACTCAAGGGGTTGAGCATACTTGTGTAGCAACACCTTTACCTCAACTGCTTAAGGACAATGGTTATTATACCATCCATTGCGGTAAAGCACACTTTGGTGCCATATCGACTCCCGCAGCCGATCCTGAGAATCTGGGATTCCAGGTAAATATTGCCGGACATGCAGCCGGGGGATTAGCCAGTTATCTGGGTGAAGAAAACTATGGAAATAAAAAAGATGGGACTAAGTCTTCTCCATTTGCCGTTCCGGGATTGGAAAAATACCACGGTACCGATGTATTTGTTACCGAGGCACTGACCAGAGAGGCTATCCATGCTCTGGACAGCCGCGACCCAAGGAAGCCATTCTTCCTTTATATGGCTCACTATGCCGTACATATTCCAATAAATAAAGACAAGCGGTATTATCAGAAATACCTGGACAAAGGAATGGATCCCATTGAGGCAGCCTATGCTGGTTTGATAGAAGGGATGGATAAAAGTCTGGGCGATCTGATGAATTACCTGGAAGAGAACAAGCTGACAGACAACACCATTATTATCTTCATGTCTGATAACGGCGGATTAAGTGCCGCTGGAACCGGAAGAGGGGGTGAAGCTAACACACACAATCTGCCGCTTAAAAGTGGAAAGGGATCAGCCTACGAAGGAGGTATTCGCGAACCTATGATTGTTTCATGGCCCGGGACTACCAAGAAGGAGTCGGTTTGTGAAGATTATCTGATTATTGAAGACTTTTATCCTACGATACTTGAAATGGCACAAGTTAAAAGAGTCAAAACAGTACAGCCTGTCGACGGAAAAAGTTTTATTCCACTACTTACCGGTAAAGGAAAGAATCCTTCACTAAACCGGGCTTTGTATTGGAACACACCTAACAACTGGGGACCAACAGGTCCGGGTATTGCGGCAACCTGCGCCATCAGACAGGGAGACTGGAAACTTATTTATTATTACGAAACCGGCGCTAAAGAGTTATTCAATCTAAAAGATGATCTGGGTGAAGCAACCAATCTGGCATTAACAAATCCTGAAAAGGTAAATGAGTTATCC
>NZ_JBFWMI010000142.1:3696-4969 GCF_050251695.1 Macellibacteroides sp. | reverse complement strand
ACATCCGAACAACCTGCCATTTTCATCATTACCCATATTACTACGGCAGTAATCAGGGTATTGCTCAACCCCACAACTCCATATCTAATGGCTTGCTTTAACGTTTCCATTCCTATCTATAATAGCGATTATCTCTTCTTCAGACAGCTCCTTTACGTTTGTCACTGTATACACTTCAGATAAAAAATTACCAAACTGGTTGCACTCTGCAATAGTTGCATCCAACAAAGCTTTAATATCCGTTCGGATGGGTAACAGAAACAGTAAAATTCCGTATCTATCCTTTATATCCAGCTGTTCTATCTCGCAATCCGCCTTTTCAAGATAAAAGGCAAACTCCCGCTCAATAACCTGGCGCTGGTAAGCTTCAAAAGGTTTTTTATCTGCTGCCTGCAAGAGTACAAAGAAACGAAGTTTTTCGTTTTTTCCGCCCAAACCGGTCGAAATATATATCTGCTTTTCTTCAGAAAGTTCAGATTCGAGGGTAATTCGACTCTCCATCAATGCCAGATGGGCCCAATCTTTAAGTTTCGAGTCGGGCGACTGAACATATTTCTCCAAAGCACGGTAAGCTTTAATGTTATGGGAGATGGCCAGTCTGGTAAGAGCAAACTTTCTATTCTCGTCTGTAACGTCGGGCTCAGTAAGCCATCCGTCAAGTAACTCAAATTCATCTTCTTCTATCGGGCGGGCATTCTGTTTCATTCTGTCTGAATACTTAAAGTATTCTACCTGGCGTTCAACCGGTACACGCTCCTCTAAAATATGAAAGTGACCTTGCATCCCCTTAAAAGAATCGTGAAACTTTTTAAACATATCATCCTTCTCATTCATACGCCTGTCTATTTAGTATTCATTTAGAAAACAAACCAAACTTATGCAAAGTTATATTTTATTTGCACAAAAACAAGTCGCAGACGCCCTTTGCAGAACGAATTGAGTGATATTACCGGTTAAAATACCTACTAATCGGTATTGATAGGAACTATATTTACATTTACCTTTGCGAAAGATATAACAGACATGAGACTATCAGAACTACGTACAGGCGAAAAAGGGGTTATTGTAAAAGTGATGGGACGCGGAGCATTCCGTAAACGCATCATAGAAATGGGATTCATCCGCGGCAAAATGGTGGATGTAATACAAAATGCCCCACTTAAAGATCCAATTCACTATAAGGTGATGGGATACGACGTATCACTCAGACGAAGCGATGCCGCCCTGATTGAAGTGGTTAGTGAAACAGAATTCGCACATTTAACAAATACAG
>NZ_JBFWMI010000142.1:0-3596 GCF_050251695.1 Macellibacteroides sp. | reverse complement strand
CAAAATGCCCCACTTAAAGATCCAATTCACTATAAGGTGATGGGATACGACGTATCACTCAGACGAAGCGATGCCGCCCTGATTGAAGTGGTTAGTGAAACAGAATTCGCACATTTAACAAATACAGTACAGCAATATACGGAAAGTCCGGATGCCGACTCCGGCTTTTATCAGGATAACGAACTTGAAGCTCTTGCGTTGAACAAAGGCAAAATAATCAATGTCGCCCTGATTGGAAATCCGAACTGCGGAAAAACATCACTCTTTAATTTTGCCTCGGGTGCACATGAACACGTAGGGAATTACAGCGGTGTGACTGTAGATGCCAAAGAAGGGGTTTTCACTCAAAACGGATATACCTTCCGGATTGTAGACCTTCCTGGAACCTACTCTTTATCGGCCTATACGCCCGAAGAACTCTATGTACGCAGACATCTTGTTCAGGAACAACCCGATGTAGTGATCAATGTGGTTGATGCTTCCAATCTGGAACGAAACCTTTACCTCACCACCCAGTTGATCGACATGGATGTACGGATGGTGATTGCACTGAATATGTACGACGACCTTGAGAAAAGCGGCAATAAGTTTGATCACGAATCGCTGGCGGGTATGATTGGCGTGCCTATTATTCCAACCATCAGTAAAACGGGTTTTGGTATCGAAGCTCTGTTTAACCGGGTTATTTCTGTTTACGAAGAAACGGATCCGATTTTAAGGCATGTACATGTAAATTACGGTGACACCCTCGAAAAGTATATAAATGCCCTGCGTAAAATGTTAAAGCGGAATGGTACGGTCGACAAAACCTATTCCAAACGTTACCTTGCCATCAAATTACTTGAAAACGACAAGGAGGTAAAACAATACGTACAATCATTACCCGAAACGAAACCCATTCTGGAAACCTGCAACCAATACTCCCAGCAGCTGGAAGAGATGTTAAAGGAAGATACGGAGACGGCTCTTACCAATGCCCGATACGGTTTTATTTCAGGTGCACTACGCGAAACATTCGTAGCGAACAAAATAAAAGAGGTAAGCAGTACACAAATTATCGACCTTTTTGTAACCCATAAAGTACTAGGGTTCCCCATATTTATCTTTTTCATGTGGTTCATGTTTGAAGCCACATTCAAGCTTGGCGAATACCCTATGCAATGGATTGAATGGGGAGTGGAGCAAATCGGAAACTTTGTTCGCAATTTCATGCCCGAAGGTCCATTGAAAGACCTTCTGGTAGATGGAATAATCGGAGGTGTAGGTGGCGTGATTGTATTCCTGCCCAACATCCTCATCCTGTATCTGTTTATATCCTTCATGGAAGATTCGGGCTATATGGCACGAGCCGCCTTTATCATGGATAAGATTATGCACAAGATGGGCCTCCACGGAAAGTCTTTTATCCCCCTTGTTATGGGATTCGGGTGCAATGTGCCCGCAATTATGGCAACCCGCACCATCGAGAGCAGAAACAGCCGGATGATAACCATGTTGATTAACCCGCTGATGAGCTGCAGTGCCCGCCTACCAGTTTATGTACTACTTACCGGAGCATTCTTTGCAGAAAATGCCAGCACTGTATTGCTTCTGATGTATTCGTCGGGTATCCTTTTGGCGGTTATTGTGGCTAAGTTATTCAAGCGATTCCTGTTCAGCAAGGAAGATGTTCCTTTTGTAATGGAACTCCCCCCCTATCGGATGCCCACCAGTAAGTCAATTTTGATACACATGTGGGAAAAGGCCAAACAATACCTCCACAAGATGGGAGGAATTATTCTGATCGCCTCGATTTTAATCTGGTTTCTGGGATATTTCCCACGCGAAACAGAACAAGGAAAGGTCTATGAATCCCAGATTGAGCATGTAAACAGCAGCAATACGCTTTCTGAAAAAGAAAAGACGGAGACCATTACCGAGCTGAATCGTCTCAAAAATATGGAACACCAGCAAAACTCCTATATCGGACGTATCGGACAAGCCATACAACCCGCTCTTGCCCCTTTGGGCTTCGACTGGAAAATAAGCGTGAGTCTGCTTTCCGGTATGGCAGCCAAAGAGGTGGTGGTAAGCACATTAAGCGTTTTATATACAGGCGATTCGGAAGACAGTCAGACTCTTCCCGAGAGACTTCAGGCGGATAAAGACAAAGAGGGAAATCCAGTCTTCACCCCTCTTGTAGCACTCAGCATGATGTTGTTTGTTCTCATTTACTTCCCCTGCGTTGCAACGGTAATTGCCATTGTAAACGAATCCAAATCATGGAAATGGGGCGCATTTGTAATTGCCTATACATGTACGTTAGCTTGGGTAGTATCCTTTACAGTATATCAACTTGGCTCAATCCTATTGAACCTGATTAATTAAATAAAGATGGAAAATAAACGTATACACTGGGGAATTATCGGATGTGGCGATGTTACCGAAAAGAAAAGCGGTCCGGCTTTTTACACATTACCTAACACAGCACTTACCGCCGTGATGAGACGGAACGGACTCAAGGCAGCCGATTATGCAAAGAGACACCATGTTCAGAAATGGTACGATAATGCATCCAGTCTGATTAATGATCCGGAAGTGGAAGCTGTTTACATTGCAACCCCGCCCGACAGTCATGCTCAACTCACCATCGAAGCCCTCAAGAAGGGTAAGCCCGTATACGTTGAAAAACCGATGGCGCTAAATTACGGCCAGTGTATAAAAATGATAGAAGCTTCTGCCCTATACAATACACCGTTATATGTAGCCTATTACAGAAGGGAACAACCCTACTTCCTCAAGGTGAAAGATTTATTGCAAAACCAGGCAATCGGACAGGTAAAGCATGTATCGCTCAGTCTGATCAGAACCCCTCTTCCTGATGATTACAACAAGGAAAAGCCCTGGAGATTAGATGTAAACAAAGCCGGAGGAGGCTACTTTGCCGATATGGGATCGCACCAGCTGGACATGCTGCTGTTTCTATTCGGTCCGATAAGCAGTCACCGATCCATAGTTCTTAATAAAGGAGGATTGTATGATCCGGAAGATTACGTAAATGCCATATTTCAATTTGAATCGGGTGTAACGGCCCAAGCCATCTGGTACTTTGCCGCCCCTTCGCCGGCATCGGAAGATTGCATTGAAATTATCGGCACAAAAGGTACGCTGAAGTTTTCCATTTTTGACATGACCCCCATCGTGGTGAAAACAGAAACAGAAGAGCAAGTCTACGACATTGGAAAACCAGCCATTGTGGAAGCTCCGATGATTGAAAAAGTAAGTGAAGAGCTTCTTAAAGGGCAGTATACTGCCGAAGCTTTACACGATGCCGCAGAGGTAACACGGCTGATAGAAGAAATTCTATCTCCCTATTATAACAAAGCGACATTGTAAAAAGAGCAAGATTGTTAAAACAGACAACATTGAGAATTTATAAGATGTTATATTAAAAAATTAAACGATATGTGGCAAGAAATCGGCATATTAATCATAGGAATCCTTACTGTGGCATATGTAGGATGGAAATTATATAAAACAATAACTACGCCCCGGGATCCTGAAAATCCCTGTTCAGGATGTAGCGGATGCGCACTGAAGAATCAGATAAAGACAAA
>NZ_JBFWMI010000141.1:2244-4980 GCF_050251695.1 Macellibacteroides sp. | reverse complement strand
GGATATCATATGATAACGGCCGAAAAGGCCATCTGGAACTCGTCCAATATCGGGGTTGCCAAGCTGATTTTGAGAGGATACGAAAAGAACCCGTCCAAATTTGTGGAAGGGTTGTACCGTATCGGAATCAATACCCCGTTGAATCTCGAAATACCCGGAGCGGGACGGGCCAAGATACGTAAACCCTCCGACTCGACACGGTACTGGTCAAAGACCACCCTGCCCTGGATGTCGTTCGGATACGAAACGCAGATACCGCCCATCTATACGCTCACCTTTTTCAATGCCATCGCCAATGGCGGGAAACAGGTGCGCCCCATGTTTACCAAGGAGATTCTTCGCGATGGCGAAGTGGTGAAAAGTTTTTCTACCGAGGTGTTAAATCCGGCTATCTGTTCGGAGAAAACCCTGACGCAGATTAAAAGCATGCTGGTAGGAGTTGTGGAAGAGGGAACCGGACAGGCGGTGCGCTCAGACATAGTGAGCATTGCGGGTAAGACCGGAACAGCTCAGCTATCGCAGGGATCGGCCGGTTACAAAGCCGCGGGAGTCAGTCACCAGGTCTCCTTCTGTGGTTATTTTCCTGCCGACAAGCCTGTATATTCCTGTATTGTGGTGATACGCAGGCCCCGTATCGGATATCCTTCGGGAGGAACCATGGCGGGAGGTGTTTTTAAATCCATCGCCGAAAAGATATTTGCCGGAACGGTTTCCTACAACCTGGATAAGATGCCCGCAGATTCTGCGGCAGTTAAAATCCCTCAGGCAAAAGGAGGCGATCTGCATGCGTTGGAAAACGTGATGAAACAATTCGGAATCCGTCTGGGTACCGATAGTGTGGAAAGCCCCTGGGTGATGACCGGTATAAAGGAGACCGGCATAAGTCTGAAAAATGTATCGGAAAAGAAGGGCGTTGTACCTCACGTAGTAGGAATGGGGGCCAAAGACGCTGTCTTCTTGCTCGAAAACCAGGGATTGAGAGTCTCCATCTCCGGAATGGGGAAAGTCACCTCCCAGTCTATTCCTCCGGGAAGCCGGGCAATAAAGGGACAAACGATTGCTATTGTTTTGAATTAAATGATAAAAAAGCTTATGGAACTGAAAAGCTTGATGAAGGTGCTGCAAGTTCAGAATCTTACAGGTACCGATGATTTACATATACAGAGTATAGCTGCCGATTCACGTAAAGTTACGGATGGCAGTCTGTTTGTAGCCGTTAAGGGGACTGCCTCCGACGGACACGACTACATTCCGGTGGCGATTGCCAACGGAGCCAGGGCAATTGTGTGCGAAGTATTACCGGCTGCTTTATCCGAAACCGTTACTTATATTGTGGTTCCCGATACTGCCGAAGCTTTAGGCAAGCTGGCATCGGCCTGGTACGAGTTCCCTTCAGATAACCTTGTGGTTGTAGGGGTTACCGGTACCAACGGAAAAACAACCATCGCTACGTTACTATACGACATGTTCCGGAAGATGGGCCACAAGGCAGGTCTGCTTTCCACCGTGTGCAATTATATAGACGGCGAAGCCGTTCCCGCCACCCATACCACCCCTGATGCACTTACTTTGCACGAACTGATGGCGCGTATGGTTGATGCCGGATGCGAGTATCTGTTTATGGAGGTCAGCTCCCATGCAGTAGATCAGAAGCGTATCAGCGGAATCTCTTTCGATGGCGGCATATTCACGAACCTTACCCGCGATCACCTCGATTACCACCTTACGGTAGAAAACTACCTGAAGGCAAAAAAGCAGTTCTTCGATAACCTGCCTGCATCGGCATTCGCCCTTACCAATGCCGATGATAAATCGGGACTGGTTATGCTTCAGAACACGGCTGCCACGAAGCTCACCTATTCGTTGCGCACACTGGCAGATGTAAAAGGCCGTATCCTCGAATCACATTTCGAAGGTACCCTGCTTACTATCAACGACAAGGAGGTGATGGTGCATTTTGTAGGCCGTTTCAATGCTTACAACTTACTGGCGGTTTACGGAGCGGCAGTTGCTTTGGGAAAAGAACCCGAAGAGGTGCTGCTTGCCCTTAGTACGTTGCATTCGGTGTCGGGACGTTTCGAAACCATCCAGTCTCCTCTGGGATATACGGCCATTGTGGATTATGCCCATACGCCCGATGCCCTTAACAATGTGCTCAACGGGATACATGAAGTGCTTGATAGCAGAGGCCGCATCCTTACCGTGGTAGGTGCCGGAGGAAACAGAGATAAAGGCAAGCGCCCGCTGATGGCCAAAGAGGCTGTGAAGCTGAGCGACCAGGTGATCCTTACCTCGGATAACCCCCGATTCGAAGAACCCGAAGATATCATAAACGATATGGTAGCCGGGTTGAACAACGAAGAGAAGCAACGTACCCTTTGCATTACGGATCGTAGTCAGGCCATTAAAACCGCCGCCTTACTCGCAAAAAAGGGCGATGTGATTCTTATAGCCGGTAAAGGGCACGAAGATTATCAGGATGTGAAGGGGGTGAAACATCATTTCGACGACCGCGAAATAGTGAGAGAGATATTCGGAACACAACAAAAACAATAAAGGCAAGCGCATGTTATACTATCTTTTTAATTTTTTGGATCAGCTTGATTTCCCGGGTGCCGGCATGTTCAAATATGTTTCGTTCCGATCGGGACTGGCATTAATATTATCGCTGTTTATCTCTACAGCCATCGGTCGCCGTATTATCAACCGGTTGCAGATGCTCCAGATTGGAGAGAC
>NZ_JBFWMI010000141.1:0-2144 GCF_050251695.1 Macellibacteroides sp. | reverse complement strand
CACTTTGAATTTGCCTCATTCCTCAACATCATGTTTATTCCGGGAGCAGAAGAACTGGTGGTGTTTGCCGCCGCATTCATCGGAGCCACCGTTGGCTTCCTGTGGTATAATTCCTATCCCGCCCAGGTATTTATGGGAGATACCGGCAGTCTTACCCTCGGTGGTATTATTGCAGTATTCGCCATTATTATACGTAAAGAGTTGCTTATCCCGATACTTTGTGGTATCTTTTTCGCAGAAAGCATATCGGTGATGATGCAGGTAGCTTACTTTAAATACACGAAAAAGAAATATGGCGTTGGAAAACGCATTTTTAAGATGACTCCGTTGCATCACCATTTCCAGAAACCCGGAAATGCAGGCATCGAAGCCCTGTTGCAAAAGCCGTTCAATGTGGTACCCGAATCTAAAATCGTAGTAAGGTTCTGGCTTATCGGCATTATTCTGGCTGTTATTACAATTGTCACTTTAAAGATGAGATAAAGATGGGTAAAAAGATGGTAATTTTGGGAGCCGGCGAAAGTGGAACAGGTGCTGCTGTGCTGGCTAAAGCCAAAGGGTATGATGTGTTTGTTTCGGATTTATCGGTCATTAAACCCGTTTACAAAGAGATGATGGATGCACGTGGCATCGCCTGGGAAGAGGGACAGCACACGGAATCTATTGTTCTTGCAGCAGACGAAATAGTAAAGAGTCCCGGTATTCCCGACAAAGCAGCCATCATTCAAAAGCTGAAGGAAAAGGGTACCTCCATTATTTCTGAAATAGAATTTGCAGGAAGGTATACCAACTCCAAAATGATATGTATTACCGGTAGTAACGGCAAAACCACTACCACGATGCTTACATACCATATCCTTAAGCAGGCCGGACTCGATGTGGGACTTGCCGGAAACGTGGGAAACAGTCTGGCGTTACAGGTTGCCGAGCAGCCGCACGCATACTATGTGCTCGAACTAAGCAGTTTTCAGCTGGACAACATGTACGAATTTAAGGCCGATGTTGCCATATTAATGAATATAACTCCAGACCATCTGGACCGCTATAATTATGAATTTCAGAATTATGTGGACTCTAAATTCCGCATCATTCAGAATCAAACGGAGGAAGATGTCTTTATCTATTGGAACGACGATCCCGTGATTGCCCGTGAGATAGCAAAGCATAATCCCAAAGCTGCGTTGTATCCTTTTTCTGAAACAAAAAAGGAGGGCGTAAAAGCATTCACAGAGAACAAACAAATAGTAATTGAAACAGATAACGGAATATTTACAATGGATCAGGATCAGTTAGCATTAACGGGTACGCACAATCTATATAATTCGCTGGCTTCGGGTATTGCTGCAAAGGTGACGGACATCAAAGACGATGAGATACGTGCTTCGCTGAGCGACTTTGCCGGCGTGGAGCACAGATTGGAAAAGGTGGCCCGTGTTCGTGGTGTCGATTATATCAATGATTCCAAAGCTACAAACGTAAACTCCTGCTGGTACGCCCTGCAGAGTATGAATACACCCGTTGTGCTTATCCTGGGAGGAACGGATAAAGGAAACGACTATACCGAAATTGAAGAACTGGTGATAAACAAGGTGCACTCCCTGATCTTTCTGGGTGTAGACAATACCAAGTTGCATGCGTTCTTTGATGGGAAGGTGCCGGTTATTGAAGATGCACAGTCGATGGAAGAGGCCATCTCCAAAGCATATAAACTGGCCAATAAGGGAGATACGGTATTGCTTTCGCCCTGTTGTGCAAGCTTCGACCTTTTCAAAAATTATGAAGACAGAGGCAACCAGTTCAAAGCTTGTGTGCTAAACTTATAAAACAGCGGATTATTTATGGATCTGGCAAGTAAACTATTTAAGGGCGACAGGGTGATATGGATCATTTTCATGTTCCTGTGCCTGGTCTCGGTGGTCGAAGTTTTTAGCGCAACCAGTACAATTGCGTATAAAAACGCAAATCACTGGGCTCCCATAGTGCGCCATGCCACTTTTTTGCTGGGCGGATTTGTAGTGGTTATACTACTGCATAACATCCCTTACAAATTTTTCTCGGCATTCATCGCTTTACTTCCGCTGTCTGTACTGATGCTGCTTATCACTCCGTTTATCGGCGTGAGTGCCAACGACGCCCATCGTTGG
>NZ_JBFWMI010000140.1:0-5180 GCF_050251695.1 Macellibacteroides sp. | reverse complement strand
TTGTTAAAGCTGTTACCTGGTCCATATCTCCACCAAACTTGGTAAACGATTCCAGTTCGCGGTACTGTGCCTGATCTATTTTTAACGTACCGGCCACCTTCTTCATGGATTTGATCTGGGCATTACCGCCCACACGTGAAACGGATATACCTACGTTGATAGCCGGACGAACACCTTGGTTGAACAGATCGGTTTCCAGGAAAATCTGTCCGTCGGTAATGGAAATCACATTGGTAGGAATATAGGCAGATACGTCGCCAGCCTGTGTCTCAATGATTGGCAAGGCAGTAAGAGACCCTCCGCCTTTCACTTCCGAGCGCAGACTTTCGGGCAAGTCGTTCATCTGACTGGCCACCTCTTGTTGGGCGATAATCTTTGCAGCACGTTCCAGCAAGCGCGAATGCAGGTAAAAAACATCCCCCGGGTAAGCCTCACGGCCCGAAGGGCGGCGTAAGATAAGGGATACTTCACGGTAAGCCACCGCCTGTTTCGACAAATCATCGTACACTACCAGAGCATGTCTGCCGGTATCGCGAAAATACTCGCCTACCGCAGCTCCGGCAAAGGGAGCGAAATACTGCATCGCCGCCGGATCGGATGCTGTAGCCGATATCACCACCGTATACTTCATGGCACCTTTCTCCTTCAGCGTATTAACGATGGACGCCACGGTAGAAGCCTTCTGCCCCACTGCCACATAGATACAATACACAGGTTTCCCGGCCTCGTAATTGGCACGTTGGTTCAATATGGCATCAATAGCAATGGAAGTCTTGCCCGTCTGCCGGTCGCCGATAATCAACTCACGCTGTCCCCGACCGATTGGAATCATGGCATCGATTGCCTTTATCCCTGTCTGCAGCGGCTCATTTACAGGCTGTCTGAAAATCACACCCGGGGCTTTACGCTCCAAAGGCATCTCGTACGGCACGTTGGTAACCGGACCAAGTCCGTCTATTGCATTTCCCAACGCATCTACCACACGCCCCAGCAATCCCTCGCCTACCTGAATGGAAGCAATCTTACCTGTACGCGTAACTACATCACCCTCTTCAACCTTGTCGGTCGGCCCCAACAACACAGCGCCCACGTTATCTTCTTCCAGATTCATTACAATTGCCTTCATTCCATTCTTGAATTCCAGCAATTCGTTGGATTCTGCCCTATGCAAACCATAGATGCGGGCTACACCGTCACTTACCTGAAGGACGGTTCCGACCTCCGATAAATGTATATCCGGTTTAATATCCTGCAGCTGCTTCAGCAACACATCCGATACCTCTCCTATTTTCAAGCCATTGACCATAAACTCTCAATTAATCATAATACATTTGTAAATCTTTCCTGCAAAACACATGTAAATCTATCGTGCAAATCACAGGTTTTGCCGAATCAACTGACTCCGGATGGAATCCAATTGCGACAGAACACTGGCGTCCAGCCGGTAACCATCGGTATCCAATATAAAGCCGCCTATCTGTTTGGGATCAATCACAACCGTAAATTCCACCTCATCGTGTGTTTTGATACGTATCAGCTTTTTGATCCGTTCGCTTGTTTCGGCATCTATCGGTTGTGCCAACGTAAGTGTTATCGGTAATATATGTTTCTCCTTGCGGTACATGTCTATGTACTGGAGGCAGATATACCGTAACATATCTTCCCTTTTTTGCGATAAAACCAACTTGATAAACCTCGATGTGGAATTGCTTACATCGATTCCACAGGCCGTTTCAAGCAGCATTGCTTTTTTGCTTAGAGAAATGATGGGGCTGTTAAGCGAGTTTACCAAAGCAACCACGGCTTTCATCTGATGCAGAAGCATCAGCATCTCATTGTAAACTTGCGTTTCCTCCTTGTTTTCCTTAGCAAAAGAGTGCAAAGCTCTTGCGTACCTGACAGAAATATTACCTGTATACATCCCTACGATTTACTTAAAGTGATTTCGTCGATCAGCCGGCTGATAACCTCCTTCTGACCGGATTCCTTTTCAATTTTACCACGGATAATCTTTTCGGCAACGGCAACCGAAAGAGTTGCTATCTCTTCGCGCACGTCGCGGATTGCCTTGTTCTTTTCAAATTCAATCTGACGCATGGCCGAATCAATGGCCAGTTGTGTCTCTTTTTCCGCCTTTTCCTTTGCCTCTTTCAGAATACGCTCCTTTTCCATCACCGTATCATTCAGTATGCTGGCCTGTTGCTGTTTGGCTCTGGCCAGTAATGTCTGGCATTCGTTTTCAATGGATGCCAGCTTAGCATTGGCCTCTTTAGCGGATTCGACCGATTGGGCAATAAATTCGTTCCTTTTCTCCACCCCTTTCAGGATCATAGGAAAACCAAACCTGGCAAGAACGAAAAAAGCAATTCCGAAAGACAAGATCATCCAAAACAGCAACCCTGTGTCTGGAATTAATAATGACATACTATTAAATTAAATCTATTATTTACTGAAATAATACCAGGAAACAAACTACGATTCCAAAAAGGGCGGTTCCTTCCACCAGGGCTGCCATAATAAGCATCGAGGTACGGATATCTCCGATGGCCGAGGGTTGACGACCAATTGCTTCCATCGCGGAACCACCAATTTTTCCAATACCAATACCTGCTCCGATAACAGCCAGACCAGCTCCGATTGTTCCTCCTAGCTTAGCTAAACTCATACTTGCGGCTGCAGCCTGCAACAAAATTGCTGATAACATACTCTTTTTGCTTTAAATTTATAATCTGAAATTTTGATAATTAATGTCCTGCTTTTGCCTGTCCGATGTAGACAGCCGAAAGCATCGTGAAAATATATGCCTGGATACAAGCAACCAACAATTCAATAAAATTCATAAATACGGTAAGGATAACAGACAAGACTGTCATTCCGCTGTTTACAGCAGCTCCCATACTTACTGTTACAAATATCAGGCACGTAAGTCCCAATATAATGGTGTGACCGGCCATGATATTTGCGAAAAGCCGGATCATCAGTGAAAATGGTTTCGTAAACACTTCAAAGGCATTCACAAAAGGCATTATGGGAACCGGAAGTTTTAAAAACAACGGTGTATCCGGCCAAACGATTTCTTTCCAGTATGCTTTGGTTCCCGATACATTTACAATCAGAAACGTACATAATGCCAATAAGAAAGTAATGGCGATATTTCCGGTTACATTGGCTCCGAAGGGAAAGATGGGAATAAGTCCCATCAGGTTATTCAATAGGATAAAGAAAAATATGGTAAGCAGGTACGAAGAGTATTTCTCATAATCTTCACCTACATTCTCTTTAATAACCCCGTCGCGGATGTATAATACCATCACTTCGATCATTCCTTTCCACCCACCGGGTGTCTGCAGTGGATTTCGTTTATAGAAGCTTGCCACACGCAATATAAGGAACAGCAGCAACGAACTTGAGAACAAAAGGGCCGAAGCATTTTTTGTTAGCGACAGGTCCAACGGTCTCACCTCGCTGCCGGCAGCATTTATCTCTACCAATTTCCCCTGGTTATCGCCTTCTGTAGCCACACGAAAACCGTTGTAGGAATGTCCGTGACTAATTTTAGACGACATAAATACAAACCAGCCTCTTTCTGCACTTCTTACTATTACAGGCAGAGGTACTGCAATATCTGTATTATTCCACTTCGTAATGTGCCATTCATACGAATCTTTGATATGGGAAAACACAATTTCTCCTACATTCACCTCCTGCGAAGTACCTTTTGCTATACCTGCCAGCAGCAGGAAAAGCATAAGTACCGTTTTTCGTATCGTATATCCAGCTTGTTTCATCTTTTTTTCATTCTTCTTTTTTCGTACAGATAAAAGATGTACGTGTCAATAAACATGGAGATAAAATAAAATATCATCAATGTGATGGCAAACATTCTGATTTGATGTCTTACAAAAAACATATACAACCAGATGAATACGATGCTTAGTATCAACTTAACAACTCTGGTTATCATGTAATTGTTTATAATTGAATCGGGATGCTTACGGTTCGCTTTCTCCAGAAAGACCAACAGGACCAGACACAGTACATAGTAATAAATCGGAATTGCCGGAAACCATGCAAAGTAATGAGTATGCCATATGGTGTTTAACAAACCGCCTAATGATACACCTACAACCGAATACACCCAGGTTACAAAAAGAAACAACCTGAATCTTAATCTTCCCATTGATTTGAAATGTTCCATTTTATCTTCTTTTTAGTATAGTTAGTCTGTGCATACATGTATGCCTGATCCAACAACCTCCACCACTCCTCCGGCAACTTCAACAAGCCGGGTTTCTCCGTTATGTTCGATCCGGATGACTCCTTTGGAAAGAACGGCCAACAAGGGAGCATGATTGGGTAAAATCATAAAATCGCCCATCAATCCGGGAAACAAAACCGAATCTGCTTCCCCATCAAATACACTCCCCTTGGGAGATACGATTTCCAGCTTCATCCTCAGTCTTCTTTTGCGTCTTCCAACAATTTCTTTCCTTTTTCGATTGCCTCGTCGATGGTTCCCACATTCAAAAATGCTTGTTCGGGAAGGTAATCCACTTCTCCGTCCAGAATCATACGGAATCCACGGATCGTGTCTTCTATCGGAACCATCACGCCCTGAATACCGGTAAACTGCTGAGCCACGGTAAAAGGCTGCGACAGGAATCGCTGTACACGGCGTGCCCGGTTCACAACAGTGCGGTCGTCGTCCGAAAGCTCTTCCATTCCTAAAATGGATATAATATCCTGCAACTCCTTGTTTCTTTGCAGGATTTGCTTTACCCGTTGGGCGGTCTGGTAATGATCTTCACCCACAATAAGCGGATCCAGAATACGGGAAGAGGATTCCAGCGGGTCCACCGCCGGATATATTCCCAGTTCCGTAATCTTCCGACTTAATACCGTGGTGGCATCCAGGTGACTGAATGTTGTTGCCGGAGCAGGGTCGGTTAAGTCGTCCGCCGGTACATACACCGCCTGAACCGAAGTGATAGATCCGTTTTTAGTGGAGGTGATCCGTTCCTGCATGGCTCCCATTTCGGTAGCCAATGTGGGCTGATACCCCACAGCCGAAGGCATTCGTCCCAGCAAAGCCGACACTTCGGAGCCTGCCTGGGTAAATCGGAAAATATTATCGATAAAGAACAGGATATCTTTGGCTCCGGAACCATCACCGGCATCAC
>NZ_JBFWMI010000139.1:0-5229 GCF_050251695.1 Macellibacteroides sp. | reverse complement strand
AAGCCATGAGTTGAAATGAGCCTGCCTACTACTAATATTAAAAATTTACCTTATCTTTGGATGTCCAAACTAAAATACATAAGACAAAATGAACAAACTTAATTCGCTTTTATTGGGTGGACTGGTTCTTTCCACTCTTCTCTCCTGTAAAAACGTTCCGCCACCCAAGGCTGTCTATCCAGTTCCAACGCCCGAACAAGTAGAATGGCACAAACTTGAAACATATGCATTTATCCATTTCGGACTGAATACATTCAATGACCTGGAATGGGGTTTCGGCAACACTCCGGCAAGCACCTTCAATCCCACACAACTGGATTGCGACCAGTGGGTATCTACCGTCAAGGCTGCCGGACTTAAGGGTGTTATCTTAACAGCGAAACACCACGATGGATTTTGCTTATGGCCAACAGCAACAACAGAATACAGCGTAAAAAACTCTCCCTGGAAAGAGGGAAAGGGAGACATGGTGAAAGAACTTTCGGAAGCCTGTAAACGTCAGGGATTGAAGTTTGGGATTTACCTTTCTCCATGGGACAGGAACAATGCCAACTACGGAAAACCAGAATATGTAGAGACTTTCCATGCCCAGATGAAAGAGCTGCTAACAAATTACGGTCCTATTTTTGAATATTGGTTTGATGGAGCCAACGGAGGAAACGGATGGTACGGAGGTGCTAACGAAACCCGTTCGATCGACGCCAATACCTATTATAAATACGAAGAAGCGCGCGAAACCATAAAGAAACTACATCCTGCAGCCATGATTTTTGGTGGTACAGTTCCTGATATCCGCTGGATTGGTAACGAAGAAGGATGGGCTGGTGCTACCCAATGGAGTTCGTACGACTACAGTAAACAAAAACATTACCGCGAAAGTCAGTGGGGCATGGAAGGAGCCGAACACTGGATGGGAGGAGAATGCGACGTATCCATTCGTCCGGGATGGTTCTACCACGCAAGAGAAGATCATCAAACCCGCTCGCTGGCCAATTTAGTAGATTTATACTACAGAAGTGTTGGGCATAATGCAAACTTCCTGCTTAACTTCCCGGTAGCTCTTACCGGAAAAATCACTGCGGCCGACTCAACCCGTGCCGTGGAATGGTATCAGACAATTCAGAACGACCTTAAGGATAACTTATTGAAGGGAATTTCTGTTACAGCATCTAACACCCGCGGCAGAGAATACAGTGCATTTAAAGCAACAGATGGAAATTGGGACACCTACTGGGCTACAGAAGACGGGGTAACTGATGCAACGCTTACCTTCAAGCTGAATGAGACTAAAAATGTAAACCGTCTGTTGATTCAGGAATATATTCCGCTGGGACAACGTGTACGCAGCTTCACAATAGAAACAGAAACCAACGGACAATGGAAACCTGTACAGACGGTAGATTCTACTACAACAGTAGGCTACAAACGAATTGTAAGGTTCCAGACAGTTAAAGCAGAGAAAATACGTATCCATTTTACAAATGCACGCGGTCCGCTTTGTATAAACAACGTAGAGGCTTTCCATGCACCTGCCCTGGTTACCGAACCGGCAATCAGCCGTAACGGAAAAGATGAAGTAACAATTACCGCCGGCGATAAAGGATCGGATGTTTACTATACAACCGATGGAACAACGCCTACAACAAAGTCTGCCCGTTATACCGCCCCCTTTGCATTTGCAAAGAAAGGAACTGTAAAGGCCATCGCATACGACGCCTCATTCAACAAACAAAGTCCGGTTTCGTCTGCTGCCTTCGACATTCCAGCCAGTGGGCTTAAGATTGTAACGCCGAAGGACGAAAAAACAGCCGTAATACTGGATGGCAACGGTTACACAGCCTATTACCTTCCGGAAGGCAAGCAACAGCTGGAAGTGGAGTTGAACACCGAAGCACCTATAAGCGGATTTGTTTATGTACCCAATCAAGGGAGAGATGCCGGGGGGCATATTTCGAGCTACCAACTATACATTGATAATGTAAAGGTTGCCGAAGGTGAGTTCTCAAACATCAAGCACAACCCCATCGCACAGGAAATAAAGTTTACACCGGTAAAAGGAAAAAAGATCCGGCTTGTGGCTACATCCATAACAGAAAACGGCAAACGTGCCGGTATCGGCGAGTTTTCTGTTATTACAGCCGAATAAGAATAACAGGGTTCGGATTTATTGGTTACTTCGTAGTACTATAAGATTCGGCCTATTAGCGAAAAGGAGTAAGTCCCGGGTTGGGACTTACTCCTTTTTTATTGTTATGAAGAGTAGCTCATAAACCAATGCGTCACCTTCTCGCTATACGTTTTAGAAATCGGGATATCCGGAACCTTATCGATTCCAAGTTCAAGATAAATTCCATCCTTTTCCCGGCGGATCACCTTTACCTGTTCAAAATTAACCATAAACGATCGGTGGCATCGTAATACATGCGTGTCGGACATCAGCTCTTCGATCGCCTTTAGTGAATTACGCAGCATAAATTTGGAAAGGATACCTTTGTTGAGATAACAGATACACACATAATTGTCGGCCGACTCTAAATACAGCAGGTTGTTGCGTTTAACCGAAAGTTTAAAATCGCCCTTTTCATCGTAAAAGGAAAATACCGCCTGCTTTGCCGCACTATCCTCCTTGTTCTTTTCAAGTACCAGAAGCATACGTTCCTTCTCCTTATAAGAAAAGTACAAATGCAAGGCAGAGTAAGGAAGCAAAAGAACCAGACTGGTGTTGATGGCCGATTCCTTGAACACCCCCATCCAGTCTCTTCCCGGATTTAACACCAATGTATATATTGTATAGAAAAGAGACATGAAGAATATCTCGGTAAGAATCCATACGCCGTAGGCACTGTAGGATATGGAATGCTTTCGTCCGTAATAGTACATACAGATACGGCTAAGTACCACCACCAATACACCCGTAAGGATAATTAAGCTGGAAAATATGAAAAATTTCAACTCGGATACATTGTACCAGTTGGGCGAATTAAACGGTTTGTAAATGTTTATAAATACCAGCGCAAAAAGGGCGGTAAGCAGGATCAGCCGAATGATGTTCGACTTTTCATAAACATACTTGGGAATTTTGTTGCTCAGTACCTCCATTTGTATACTCTAATTATTGAAAGCAAATGTACGAATATTTATCCTTTATCGACTCCCATCGGATTTAAGAGTAGGATGTATTTACCCCATATATCCCGATTTCGTCCCTAAATAGGAGTTTCTGCCCCTCGAAGGCTGCCCGAATACCTTCGATTTTGTTTTAAATACAAGATGTTGTTTGTTTGCAGTCAAAGAACTGTTTCGAACTATGAATGTCATTAATCGCACACAAGAACTTAAGGCCTTGTTCTCTTACGAACATAAGGTTGAGCTGGAAGAAAAACAACTTGAAATCCTGCCATACCGTTTTAGTCAAACGATGGGAGCACAGGATATCGAGTGCCTTTTACAGATTATGCCAACTCCCGGATTCAGTAAAATACCCGACAATGGCATTGAAGAGAATAAAAATTTCAATTATCTTATTTTTGCTCCGAAACGAAATGAAAAGCATAAAGATGCAATTTTGCTGCTTCACGGACTGAATGAACGAAGCTGGGAAAAGTATCTCACCTGGGCAGAATACCTGGCGGAGCATACCGGGAAAGCAGTGATTCTCTTTCCCATTGCGTTTCATATGAACCGGACCCCGTTGTCGTGGCATCAGCCCCGGGCCATACTTCCCTGGGCACAACTCCGGAAAGAGATGATTGAAGATTTGAACAATTCTACTTTTGCCAATGCCGCCCTAAGCAGCCGTATCTCGGATAGCCCGTTGCGGTTTTATGCTTCGGGAAGAGAGACTATCTATAATTTATGGCAGCTTTCCAAGGAGATAAAAAACGGCGAGCATCCCCTGTTTGCAGAAGATGCCTCCATCAACATCTTCGCCTATTCAATAGGAGCACTCATATCGCAGGTGCTTTTACTGGCTAATCCCGAAAAGTTGTTCGACGAAACGAAACTGTTTATGTTTTGCGGTGGCTCCATATTTTGCAAGATGAATGGAAACTCCAAAGACATCATGGATCAGGAAGCGTTTGCTAAACTGCAAAACTATTTTCAATCCGACTTTCTGGACCCGTCCAAACTACCCTCCGTATGCAAGGAGGATTTTCTGGAAGAGGCTTTCAAGGCGATGATAAAACAGGAAAGTATGCAACACTTCAGGGAGTCTTTTTTCCAGAAAGCATGCAACCGTATCAGAGCCATATCACTGAAAAACGACATCGTAATGCCCACACAAGGTATTATTCAGGCATTGGGCAAACGGTGTGCCGATGTGGTATTAAAGGAACTTGATTTCCCTTTCGAATATTCGCATCAGATACCCTTCCCCTCCAACAAAAAGATCGAACCCGGATTGGTGGACTCCAGTTTTCGGGATCTATTCGGCAGAGTTGCCTCCTTCTTATAAAGGATGGCAGATAAAAAAGGCGGATTCCGTTTGGAATCCGCCTTACTAATATAGGATGCTTATCAGCTCTGTTCTTTCAAAATAACGTCGTGTGCTCCACCCTCTACAATACTTGTAGATGAAACCATCGTTATTTTTGCTTTCTTCTGAAGCTCTTCAATAGAAAGTGTACCGCAGCTGCACATGGTAGCCTTCACTTTACCCAATGTAAGTTTCAGGTTGTCTTTCATTTTACCGGCGTAAGGTACATAGCTGTCCACTCCTTCTTCAAACTTCAGACTTTCGGATCCGCCCATGTCGTAACGTTGCCAGTTTTGTGCACGGTTGGAACCTTCTCCCCAATATTCCTTTACATAGTTGTTTCCGATACGTAATTTCTTTGTGGGTGATTCGTCGAAACGGGCAAAATAGCGGCCCATCATTAAAAAGTCGGCTCCCATCGCCAAGGCTAGCACCATATGATAATCGTGCACCAGACCACCATCGCTACAAATAGGAACATACATTCCTGTTTTGGCATAGTGAACATCACGAGCTTTTGCCACATCGATCAATGCTGTTGCCTGTCCGCGACCAATTCCCTTCTGCTCACGCGTGATACAGATGGAACCACCACCGATACCAACTTTAACAAAGTCGGCTCCGGCATCAACCAAATACTGGAATCCCTCCTGGTCTACCACATTACCTGCACCAACCAAGACCTGATTACCGTATGTTTCCTTTATCCAACGAAGGGTTTCATATTGCCACTCCGAATAACCGTCTGAAGA
>NZ_JBFWMI010000138.1:0-5248 GCF_050251695.1 Macellibacteroides sp. | reverse complement strand
CAAAATCAAGAAGTTTTGGGGTACTACCGAAAACGCTGTCCGGGTTCAAATCTATTCAGCCATATGTACATACTGCCTGGTGGCAATCGTTCAACACGATATGCAACTGGATAGAAGTACATACGAAATTCTTCAAATATTAAGCATTTCATTGACTGACAAAACTCATCTTCGAGACCTCTTTGATAAAACTAAATTTCAAAATGACAAAGAACGATTTGGACCAAATGGGCCAAGTTTATTTAATTTTTAATAACGTCCCATTTTTAATGGGACACTAGTGTTCTCGTATATGTTCTCAATTACTTTTTCATCAATCTTATATGTATTCAGCAGATTGTTGAAATCTGATTTCTTTAACTTTCTTTTCCTTGCATTCAATGTTAATGCCAGCTCATCTTTATCGTCTGGTAATACCAATTTAGTTGATAACAAATCGTATGCCGGAGCCAATATGTATTCATTAGCCGGTTTATAAAGTGAGAAGTTCTTGAGATGCATATCTGCATTTCCGGTTAGGTAACAAAATAACAATACTTCAAAATAAGTAAGTAAGTCTAAAACCGGATAGGCCGAATGTAACATTATTATCTTCGCTATCTGTTCGTGCGATCCTTTATATTTCTGTTCGGTAAGTTTTTCTGTTAGTTGACACATGTCTTCCATGGGAATCTTTCCCTTTTTCTTATCACGGTCTATACGCTTGGTGATATAGGCCAGTGATCCGTCTTTAAACCGGATTAAAGAATGCGGTACAGTTTTAATGTTTACCATGGTTGCCAAATGCATGGTAAGATCTTCGTTTTCAGGAAGATTTACATACAGTTCGGTTTGTGGTTTGAGAATATATTTACCCCACAGACCAACGATGGTAAATCGTTTTTTACCATTTGCTTCTTTTTCCAGATCGACAGATAATTTGGGTTGTACACCCGTAACGGTTACCTGCGATCGCACCACTTCCAATGCCAATGATTCTATATCGTCTTTGGTATAAGGTAGTTCCGGCGGAGTGGTTGTGCCGAATAGTTTCTTTGAACACTGCGGATGAAAGTCGGTCTGACCTTGTTCAAGTGGCTGATAACAATATAAACATCGCTGCATAACAGACTGGATTAAACGGGTTGAACACTTACAGCTCCAATACAATCTTTACAACAAGCCAACAGTAACGACATCCGGTCTCTGCCGCTTATCTTCCAGTTTTTTTCCGCAATATCCAATAACCATCCTTCAGGGATTAGTCCATCAAAGAATGGGTGAAGCATAGTGCTTACATAGGGGGTGTCGCCAAGGGGTAAAGTCAGACTTATCGCCTCTGCAGATTCATTTGCCAGATAAGACGGATCATACACAAATGTGTAGCCATTCTCGTCTTCGGTAAGGGTTCCGGCAAAATTATCTTTCATAAATATCCTGGCCTTTTTCATGATTCAAGCAGTTTTTGTCTGTCCATGGGTACCGGACCGAGTTGCATTCCCATAAGTTTTAACACCTGGTTTACCTTATCCATCTTCAGTGTTTCTTTTCCCTGTTCCAGTTCGCGCAAAAATCGGATGCCTACACCGGCTTTCTGTGCAAATTCTTCACGTGATAAACCCAGCGATTTCCGCTTTGCTTTCACAAATTCGTTTAATGGAAGATTATTCATATTCAATACCTTTTCGGGTACAAATATAAGATTATTATTCAATAATAGACCCTTTCGGGTGTTATTTCGTGATTATACGGAGAATAACACCCGAAAGGGTATCTTATTATTGCTTTATTTCACACAGCCCTACGGTGCCGTCGGAGCTTGTAAACAGGCAACGGTTCTTGCTTAGGGGTACAACGGTACTGATAAGGGAGTTGCCTACTTTATATTTCCAGAGCAGCTTGCCCGATTTTGCCTCTACGGCAAACAGGAGTCCGCTTCGTGTACTGCCAAAAACAACGCCCTCTTTTTCCACAGGCATGGAGGGGGCATGTTCGTATCCGAAACCTACGTTGCAGGCCCACAGTTGCTTTACCTCCGGTCCGGTTGCGTAGCACACCAGACTGTCTTGCATGGTTTTGCTGTAGAGCTGTTTCGAGTCGGCCGACAGACCGATGGTTTCGCGTACGACCGACTGCTTGGTACGCCAGACGGTCTGTCCGCTCTGCAGATCGATGGCACTCATCACCCGGTCGGGGGCGGTTACATACACATTGCCTGCCGCTGCCACGGGCCATACGGCGGCCGGTGAAAAATGCATGCGGGTAAGGCCGGCATCCCACGACCAGACTTTACGGCCGGTTGCCTTTTCCAGGGCATACAGGTTGTTGTCCCACGCGCCGAATATCACTTTGTCGCCATACACCAGCGGTTTGGTCTCGATGTATCCTTTCACGCCGGTGAATTCCCACTGAAGCCGACCGGTTTTTACGTCTATCGCATAGAAGGATCCGCTGCTTCCGCCTACATAGGCTATTCCTTTTTGGATAGTTACCGCCCCAAGCACGGCCTTGGGTGTTTCCATCTTCCAGCGTAATTGTCCGCTTTTGGCGTCCACTCCGTAGATGGATGCATCGGCAGAACCGAATACCACCACTCCGTTGCCGGCATCGGGAGTGCCTACGATGCGTGCGTTACTTTTGAATGTCCATTTCAGCTTGCCCTCCTTCAGGGTGTAGCACGAGAGTTCGCCTAAATCGTCGCCCACATACACGGAGTTGTTGTATACCACGGGAGATGAGTAGATGCCTTTTCCTGTGGCGGCCGACCAACCCATTTTTACCTGAGGGTAGCTTTTATTTACAGAGAAATCGGGACGTTTATACAAAGACACACCCGCCCATCGTTTGGGTTCGCCGCCGATGGTCTGTTCAGATACAACGATGGAATCGTTGGTTACCTGGTAGACGGAATAGCCACCTGCGTCCGCTTTCGCCCGCAGGGTGGAACGGTTGAGCAGTCCCGGGATCCCGTCGTAAAACAGCTGTCGGTTGCTATGGTAATGGCCTCCCAGGATTACCTTGATATTGAACGGACGAACGGCATCGGTCACCTCGTACCAATTGTCCACGTCGCCATCCTGCAGGGGATAATGGGATACCAGTATCACCGGCTTCTCCGCCCCTGCCTTGGTAAGCTCCTGCTTGAGCCATGAGATATCCTGCGGAGCTACATGGCCGTCGGCCATACGCATCACCGGACCCGAATTAAATCCTAAGAACAGGTATCCGTTGTGTTCGAATCGAAAACGATCGGACCCGAATACCTTATTGAAATCGGTACAGCCGGACTCGCTCCATTTGGTTTCGTGGTTGCCGGACGTTATGTAGTAGGGAACCTTCAGCTTGTCCAGGATGGACTTTGCCTTTTGCAACGAGCCCAGGTCTCCCTCTTCGGTGATATCGCCGGATACAAGGATGAAGTCGATTCCGGATGTGGCATTCACCTGATCCACGGCACGCTGCAGGTCCTCCACAGCGGGAGTGGAATGGGTGATGTGCAGATCGGTGAACAACGCAAAACGGAAATCCTTTGCCTGAACAAACAAGATGCTCAGGCAGAGAATCAGCATATAGGATATACGTCTCATGGGTCTCATCCTTTATTATTTTCGCGATAGGCATCCACCGCATTCTTTACCGAACCATACATAAGGAGCAGGCGCTGGGACTGGTCGTACTCCAGATTAAGTTCTTCCATCACCATGCGTGTACCCCGGTCCACCAACTTCTGGTTGCTCAGCTGCATGTTCACCATGCGGTTGCCCTTTACCCGGCCCAGCTTGATCATGGTGGTGGTGGTGATCATGTTCAGGATCATCTTCTGTCCCGTTCCGGATTTCATGCGTGAGCTGCCTGTAACGAACTCCGGACCTACAATCATTTCGATGGGGATTTCGGCCTCTTTCGAAATGGGAGAATCGGGGTTGCTGCTTATGGAAGCGGTAAGGATTCCATGGGCCCGTGCATTACGTAAAGCGCCCAGCACATAGGGTGTGGTACCCGAGGCGGCAATGCCGATAACCGTATCTTTTTCGTTTATGTGACGTTCCTGCAGCTCGATCCAGCCACGCTCCGCATCGTCTTCGGCATTTTCCACCGGGTTGCGAAGAGCCACATCTCCACCGGCGATAAGTCCCACCACCAACGTAGGGGGCATGCCGAATGTGGGAGGAATCTCGGAGGCGTCTAATACCCCCAGGCGTCCGCTGGTGCCGGCACCCATATAGAATATACGTCCCCCCTGCTTCATGCGGGGAACAATCTGCGAAACCAGTTTCTCTATCTGCGGAATCACTTTCTGTACGGCAAGTGCCACACGCTGATCTTCGGCGTTAATCTCCTGTAATAGTTCCAGTACCGACTTCTTTTCCAGGTCGTCGTACAAGGAGGGTTGTTCTGTTATTTTTACAAAAGCCATCTGTTGTCCAATTTAATTTTTTTCTGAATGATAGGAAATAAGTCCGTCCATGGGACTCTGCATAATGGTGCCGATCTGTATGCCGGTCTCCGCCGCTGCCTCTTCCAATACGGTTCTGTAATACCAGGCCACGGATCCGATGAGATGAACCGGGTTATGCTGGTAATCGTACTGTTTTACATTGCGGTTGAAAAAGGCTTTGAAGGCATTGAGCACCAGCGAATGTACTTCGGGCACATCGAGGTGCGCCACCAGGAAAGGCGACACACTGGCCAGGAACCGGTTGGGGAAAGGCTTTTTGTAGACTCTCTCCAATATGATGGCAGGTGTTAATTCGTATGTTGCCAGGAATTCTTCTTTCAATGCGGCCGGCAGCTGGTTTTTGAGGATATCGCCCACCAGCAGTTTGCCCAGTACCGCACCGCTCCCTTCGTCGCCCAGGATGAATCCCAGGGGCGATACGTTGCTTACAATCTCCTTCCCATCGTAAAAACAGGAGTTGGAACCGGTGCCCATAATGCAGGCGATACCCGGCTGTCTGCCGCATAAGCCACGGGCGGCACCCAACATATCGCTGCCCACCTCGATGGGTACATCCAGGTGGCGTGCTATCGCCTTGCGTACTATTTCATTCTTTTCGGGGAAAGCGCATCCGGCTCCGTAGAACCATACGGCTTCCACCTTGGCTGCCTCTATAAAAGGCAGCAGGTTCTGCTCTACCTCGTTGCTGATTTCATCTTCAGTCTGAAAAAAGGGATTGGTCCCTTTCGTGAAGACCTGCTTAACCAGCGCCCCCTTATCAACCAGGCACCAATCGGTTTTAGTTGAACCACTATCTGCTATCAGTATCAT
>NZ_JBFWMI010000137.1:0-5267 GCF_050251695.1 Macellibacteroides sp. | reverse complement strand
AGGGGCATGTAAACAGATTAAAAAACAAGAAAAGAGAGATGTATGGCAGGGCTGGATTTGAACTGTTAAGACGAAAGGTCGTGCTTTCAAACTCAGGATAACCTGCACCAAATTTGACGAAGAACCATTTAGAGACAAAATTTGCAGGTACATTTTGACAAAAATGTATACTCTTTTTGTTTAAAATGTTATGACATTTTACGCAAAAAGTACCTGAAAAATTGGTTGTTCACACCTGAGATTTTACGCTGTTACCGCTTTGTTTTTAGGATAACAGGGAATTGCCGGAGGCCCCCTTTTCGGGGGCAGGCTCATGGTTCTCCCAGATAGGCTACAATGATTCGTACCTGCATGGAAGTGAGCCTTCGGGTTCCCTTCACCCAGCCTTCGCGGGCCAGTTCGTCACGTAGTTGGGGGTGGTTCTGTATCCACCTAAGCAGCTGTTTATTCTGTGCCGAACTGCTCAAAGCGGGCGAATATAATTGCGCCAGCTCGTTCCACCCGTAGGGATGGATGGGTAGGGGTTGATCTTTCATCGGTTGTGTATTGTAGATATAGTTATATACTTTTGTTCAAATAGTGTTGTTTTCATGGTAAAAAACTAGTATTTAGTGTTTTAAATCATTTATTAAATAATATTCAAATATACAAGTATCTTTCTAAATAAACAAATATTTCGCATAAAAATAACCTGTAAGTGTCATAATTATTGCTTATTCGGGAAGCTGTTAACAGGCTATCGGGAAACATCGCGCGTTATCGCGCCCTATCGGGACGTTGGCGGACAAACCGCGCCAAACGGGGGTGGGGTGGTAGTACATTTACATTGTTACGTAACGAAAATAAGTTTTATAAACCCTTAAAAAACAAAACAAGTATGGCATTATCTTATTCTTTAATCAAGCGCAGAAACATGGAGAAAGACGCTCCTGTAGGTAGTAAACTGGTATACGGATCCACCCGTACCACTTCGAAAATGGACCTGAACAAATTGTGCGACGCAATCGCTGCACACAGTACCGCATCACGCGGCGACGTGATGCTGGTGCTGGAAGGTCTGATCTATATTCTTACTGAGAGGCTGCAGGCTGGAACGGTTGTAAGTATGGGCAACTTCGGAAATTTTCGCATGGTAGCCGGCTCTGTAGGAGCTGTAACGGAAGAGGAATTTAACACTTCGATGTTCAAAAAACCGCGTATCATCTTCAAGCCGGGTATCCTGTTGCGCGAAGTGACCAACAACGCGAAGTTCGAAAAATTGCCCACGGTTACGGTTACCGTAACGGAGCAGTGCGACAAAGAGCACGTGTATTAATTCTTCATTGCACCCTTGGATGCAGGTTCCGGGGGTGCAATTTTAATTTAACCCTGCAAGTAAATCAAACAAAGGATTTTTATGCTGAAAGAAATATTTGTACAGAGTTATTACCCCCAGGTAAAAGAGGCGGGAATAAAATATGGCATTAACCCGGTGGTGCTGCTGGCCCAGATCGCCATCGAAACAGGGTGGGGCGAGTCGGTGCTGTGTAAGGAGCACTTTAACTTCGGTGGCTTGACGGGCTTCGGTAAGCCGTCCGAGTTCTGGCCGGGTACCAAAGTGCAGCTTTGCGAAAAGGGACTTACCTACCGGAGCTATCCCGATGCCAGAAGCGGTATTCTGGATATGGCCCGCCTGTTGCGCTCATCCTATGCCTCTGCCTGCAACGTAAGCAACGTTCCGGCTGCCTATGCCCAGGAGATAGCCTACAGTCGCTACATCAGCGAGGTAAACGGCGACAATCGCGATAATTACAAGCAGCTGTTGGTAAAGCTCTCGGCAACCATGAGTAAACTGATAGCGCTGCAGTTTCCGGAGTAAGAAAAGAATAATCTTACCCGGATTAGTCTCCGGATGCCGGATGGGATAGACTCCGTTATACAGTTATTCATACAAAGAAAACGATTCTCAACACAACCCCTTAAAACAAACAGAAAGATGAAACAAGTAAAACAGATCATTGAATTTATTTTGGTAGTGGCAAGCTGCTTTTTTCGGAAAAGGAAACAGCAAAAAGTCCACCCTCACGTTCCTGAAGATCCTTATCCTCCTGGCTCTTGTGCTGGAAGAAAAGGAGATTGCCCTGGCTGCACTGGGTGTAATTGTAACCCTCAGTCAGAAGCCGCCACCGGATCCGCCAACCTGCTTGGCTGGTGTTTGATAGCGGTAGCCGGAACCAGTTACTTGTATAAGTTGCTGGTTTAGGATTAAAAATGGCCGGGATATGAAATATAATAAGGTTCGCGCAACGCGCAAATAGTTTAATAAATGAATTATCCAAATTAAACGGTCTGTTTCGCAACATTGTATAATTCGTTGAAAAAGGAAAAAATAACCCTTATCTTTGCAATTGAAATTACTTATAAAAGCATTGAAATTTTTATCTTATTAAATGCATAATTTAATAATAAGAAAGTCCGGCCCGTGAGAGTCGGACTTTCTTCATTATTATTAGGCAGAATGTACTTTATTCCATATCCAAAAGTCATTTATAGAAATATTAGTTATATATTTGTGGTAGAGAAGATAATATCATCGAACACAAAATATAATAGACGATACAGACTATGGCATCCTGCTTAAAAAACAACTGGCCTTCAGAGCAACTACTTCGCAAAAACTATCCGATACATTGGACGAGATGAAAGCAGATAGCAAGCTGCTTAAACAATCTCCACGTATTCTGGCAGTAAGTGATGGTACTACGCTTATAGCATATGATCCTAAAGAGGATGAAAGCTGATAGAGTAAAAGAACCTTTCACTTCCGACGAAGAACGCCTGGAACACCTCTTCAAACTATACGAAAAAATGACCACTAAAAAATAACACCATGGAAGATTACGATGAAAAGACAATTAGTGATTTAGATACTATTGTTTCTAAATTAAAAGAAAAAGGTTCACTTCAAGTAAATGAGTATATATCAGAGCTGAATAATAATCTTGATTATTGGAATGCTCTCTGTGGTATTCTTGAAATGAATAAATGGATTGTTGCTCACCGATGTGAAGAGACAGGAGTATTAATAATAATAAATTCTGAATCATTTCATACTTTACTACTGGGTGGAAATTTCTCACAAAGACAAAGAAAGCAAAAGGATAAAGATAATCAGACTATTCCAATAGTGGTAAATGCTGGAAATAATTCGAATATTGCAATCCAGAATACAGGATCTGTAAACCAAACCATTACTTCTAGCTCTGAAATAGAAAATTGTTTATCCAATATCGAAGCAGTATTGGAACGAAACAATTCAATACAACAAGAAGACCATGAAGATATTATAGAGCTTATTGAGAATATAAGGGAAAGTCTTCAAGATCACCGTAAGCCACTAAATTCTGTAATGAAAAGGCTTCAGCGTTTCGGTAACACAATCGTAGCTATTGCTCCATATGTTGAATTGTTGTCGAAGTATCTCGGAGCAAGCTAAGAATGAGTACCAATAGAATGTTTTTTCTTGAATCACAATCATAAATTTATATCATTATGAATAATCATGGTTACAATGTTTGTTTTTTAGACATACTCGGATTTTCTAAGAAAATTACGAAAGATGGTGGATTAGAAATGATTAAAGATAAGTATTTGAAACTTGCTGAATCTATCCGATTAATAAATGATAGATACAACGAGGTTATCAGTAAAGGCATTTTAGAGGGTTCATATTGGGCTGGAAGTGATGATATTGGGGTGTTTTATAAAATCAATGTTTTATACGGCAGTGATTCAATAATTATATGGTCTGATCGGACTTGGGAAAGATTTAAAACTGTTGAAGATATTTCTAAAATACATCCTGCATCATTGTGGGAATCGTTTCCGAAAGTCTGTGACCCGTTTATTCAAATTTGCAATGAAATAATTTGTAAATCAATTGAACTAGATTTGCCTTTAAGAGGGGCATTAAGCGTGGGAGATGCTTATTTTGATTTTGATAAGTATATTGTTATAGGTAAACCTATTGTTGAAGCTGCATATCTTGAAGGATTACAGAATTTAGTAGGAGCATCTTTTTGTTTGTCGTTTGAAAATCAGATAATTCCTAAGAAATTCTATTTTAAATTTGATAATTATACAAAATCAGAATTTAAAGGAAAAGAAGTTAATATAGGAAATTACACTAATCAAAATGTGTTAGATTGGCCGAGACATTGGAGAGAGACACGAAAAGAGGATCTTTATACGGCAATTGAAAAATTAGATTTTGATAGTAGAGAAGATATTAAAGAGAATACTTTAAGATTAGTAAAAGAGTCAGAAATATACAAAGATAAGTTTATCTCAAAAAGTGAAAGTTCAATTATGAGTGTCTACAAGGATTATTATTTAGAATGTGGATTACCTATTAGATTGATATGGAAGCAAGATCGTTGGACTTTTGGAGATGTTAAAGAATTAAATAAATTTTGTGCAAGATGATTCTTTTATATGATTTATATTTGATTGAACAATAGGAATAAGTACACATATAGTAAATAAAACAATATATCATATGAAATGGATAAAATCACCATGGGCAATAGGAATTGGTACAACTCTTTTTGGTTCGCTAATAACTATTACATATGACTATTTTAAACAGAATCCATTCCTAACTACGTTTTGGGAGTTGATTAAGTGGATTGGAAATAAGATAATATTTATTTTAAATTATGATATTAAGGTTTGGTGGATATTATGTGCGATTCTTGCTATTGTAATAATCATTACTTTTTTTAATTTAAGAAGGGGGGAAATTATTAAACCTGTTTTTTGCGATTATAAGGAAGATAAATTTAAGAAATGGAAGTGGTCATGGGATTGGCAATTTAATAAAAATAAAAATGCTTGGGAAATTAAGAACTTAAGAGCATACTGCCCTCATTGTCACACACCATTAATCGATTATTCGAGCAGATATGGCTATCAATTTGAATGTCCAAGGTGTGAATATAAAGCACTCTATGACAATTGTGATGATATTGTTAAAGTTGAAAGAATAATATTAGATAATGTTGAGCGAAAAAAAACTATATAAAAAAGTGACCACTTAAAAATATACACATGGCAAGATTTTCAGAAAGATATGGTTATGTAATGCCATCCAAAGTAATAATTATAATACTCCCCAAAACCTGGACCACTTGTGAAGTCGAATAAAAAGGGTTTAATTTGAATCAAAAAAGAGTATTTTAGAGATGGGGAAAAGAACACATTACACGGCCGAATTTAAGGCCAAGGTT
>NZ_JBFWMI010000136.1:0-5311 GCF_050251695.1 Macellibacteroides sp. | reverse complement strand
ACTTACAAATGGTGCTCGGCTTTATTGCCGGAACCTTGTTGATTGCTTATGCTTTAATTCCTTTGTTTTATAAACTCAAGGTGGTTTCTATCTATGAATACCTTGAAAACCGCTTTGGCATCTCCACCTATAAAACAGGAGCCTGGTTCTTTTTCATTTCCAAAATGTTAGGAGCCTCCATCCGGTTGTTCCTGGTTTGTGTAGTGTTACAGTTGCTGGTATTCGACCCCATACATCTTCCATTTATACTGAACGTATTTTTTACGGTTGCGTTGGTTTGGCTTTACACATTCAACGGTGGAGTAAAAGTATTGATCTGGACAGACACATTAAAAACCTGCTGCCTTATTGTCTCTGTTGTTCTTTGTATAACTTTCATCGCATCCGATCTGCAGATGGATTTCATGGGAATGGTTAGAGCCGTTACCGATAATGATTATTCCAAGGTGTTTTTCTTCGACGATGTGAATGACAAACGATTCTTCTGGAAACAATTTTTGGCCGGTGTTTTCACTGTTATAGCCATGACCGGATTGGATCAGGATATGATGCAACGGAATCTAAGCTGTAAGAATCCGGCCGATTCTCAAAAGAATATGGTTACCAGCGTTATCTTTCAATTTATAGTGATTGCCATGTTTCTCATGTTGGGAGTCCTTCTCTACATCTATGTTCAGGCTAAAAATATTGCACTCCCTGCAAAATCAGACGAATTATTTCCGATGATCGCCACGCAGGGATATTTCCCAACAATTGTGGGGATCTTATTTATCGTAGGGTTGATCTCTTCAGCCTATTCGGCTGCCGGTTCAGCTTTAACGGCGCTGACCACCTCTTTTACGGTCGACATATTAGGCACTCTAAAGAAACATACCGACGAAGAGGCAGCCAGATCAAGAAAAAAAGTCCATATCGGGATGGCGTTTGTCATGGGGCTGGTTATCGTCGTTGTAAACGCACTCAACAATACCAGTGTTATCGATGCCGTCTACATTCTGGCCAGTTATACATACGGACCCATTCTCGGATTGTTCGCGTTCGGTATCTTTACAAAAAAGGCTGTGAAGGACAAGTATATCCCACTGGTCGCTATTCTTTCCCCCCTGTTTTGTCTGATGGTGGATTTGAATTCAGAACGATGGTTTAACGGGTATTCATTCAGTTATGAACTGCTTATCATCAATGCCCTGTTCACGTTTGTCGGACTTTGTTTATTTATTAAAAAAGGAAAAGTACAACCATGAAAAAGAATATTTGTCATAGCTTGATCCTGTTACTGCTGGTTAGCATCGGATCTTTAACTGCGCAGAATGGATCTTTGGCAACCCGGCAGTCCATCGCCCGTTTTCTTAATTCGCATGTGTCGGGTGAGCTGGCTATAGGAAAGATTACGGTAGATTCGCTTACCATCCTCGATAAAGCAAAAAAGGTCCGGGTGGTTGCCTCTGTAAACTGTTCGTATATTCCCTTTACACAGCAACGTGTTCTGGTTGTCTACGATTCGATCCGGAATATTCTTCCTTCGTCTTATGCTAGTTATAAAGTGGAATTGGTGACCGATAATCAACCCATCGAAAATCTGGTTACCGGTCAATCCAGAAAATATACTTTCCGCAATAAAGTGGACAAACCTTTAGTTACTGCGTTGTCTAAACCATTTAAAGCAGAAAAAGGATTACGTAACAAACATATAGCCCTTTGGCAAAGTCACGGTTTTTATTTTGAACAGAAATTAAACCGTTGGGAGTGGCAACGGGCCCGTATTTTTCAAACGGTAGAAGATTTATATACACAAAGCTATGTACTTCCATTCCTGGTGCCCATGCTCGAAAATGCAGGAGCCAATGTCTTGTTGCCCAGAGAAAGAGATACACAGACACTTGAAGTGATTGTAGATAATGACAAAGCGACCCATCCATCCGTTTACAAAGAGATTCAGGGAGACAAGCCCTGGTCGGTCGGATTTGGTAAGGGATTCGCGATGCTGAAGGATCAGTACATTGAGACTGATAATCCGTTTCAGGACGGTACATTCCGGCAAACGGTTACCCGTAAGAAAGGAAAAGAGAGCCTGGCCGAATGGATTCCTTCCCTATCAAAAGCAGGTAAGTATGCTGTATATGTATCTTACAAGACTTTACCGGAAAGCACCGAAGACGCCTTATATACCGTCTACCATAAGGGCGGAAAGAGCCAGTTTCGTGTGAACCAGCAAATGGGCGGCGGCACCTGGATATACCTGGGACATTTCATGTTCGACCAAGGAATGAATGAGTCTTGTAAGGTTCAACTCTCCAATCTTTCGTCTAAAAACAACCGGATTATTACGGCAGACGGTGTGAAAATAGGGGGCGGATATGGTACCATTGCACGTAAAGTGAACAATTCGGGCATCGTATCGGAGAATACAAAAAGCTCCGACAACTCCGGACCGAAAGTGCTTCAGAGTCAGCTTTCCATCCCTTATCAATACGAAGTGAGCGGCTATCCCCGCTTTACCGAAGGCGCCCGGTATTGGTTGCAGTATGCAGGCTTTCCGGATACGGTATATACACAAAGCAAAGGGGTAAACGACTATACGGATGATTATAAGAGCAGAGGCGTCTGGGTGAATTATCTTTCGGGAGGTTCAAGCGTTGCTCCGAAAGAAAAAGGATTAAATATTCCGGTTGATCTGGCTTTTGCGTTCCATACAGATGCCGGTACTACCCTGAATGATTCTATTATCGGAACGTTGGGTATCTTCTTTACCAAGGAGGGAGACGAGACCTTCGGGAATAAGGCTTCGCGTTATGTTTCAAGAGATCTGACGGATTTGATCCAGACAGAAATTGTGAAGGATATCCGCAGCCTGTACGAACCTGCCTGGTCGAGAAGAGGTATGTGGAACCAGTCCTATTTTGAGGCACGTACCCCCAGAGTACCCACCATGCTGCTGGAGCTGCTCTCGCATCAGAATTTTGCGGATATGCGATACGGTCTCGATCCTCGTTTCCGCTTTACGGTAAGTCGGGCTATCTATAAAGGGATGCTTAAATTTATCGCCTTGCAGTACAACCAACCCTTTGTGGTTCAACCCTTGCCTGTCGACCATTTCAGCGTCCGTTTTACAGGTGCTGAAGAGGTGGAGCTTGGCTGGCAGGCCGTCCGCGATTCGCTGGAGCCTACCGCTGTGGCCAACAAATATATACTATATACGCGTAAGGGTGATGCCGATTTCGATAACGGAGTGGTGGTTACATCCAATAAGATCAGGCTGCACCAGGAGCCCGGTATTATCTATAGCTATAAAGTGACTGCCCTGAATGAGGGAGGGGAGAGTTTCCCATCCGAAATTCTTTCGACGTGCCGTGTAAAAGATGAGAAAGGGGTGGTGCTGGTCGTTAATGGATTCGACCGGGTAAGCGGACCGGCCGACTTTGTCGCGGATAGTATCGCAGGGTTCTACGATCCCAAAGATCATGGCGTCCCCTACTTGAACGATATCAGTTTTATTGGAAGTCAGTATGAATTCCGTCGTTCCAAACCGTGGACCGACGATGATGCTCCTGGCTTTGGAGCCAGCCGTGCGAACTACGAAACCAAGGTGATTGCCGGAAACAGCTTCGATTATCCTGCTATGCACGGACAGTCCATCGTAAAGGCTGGGTATTCATTCGTATCCTCCAGTGATGAATCTGTAGGATCCGGCAAGGTTAATCTAATGGAATACCCTGTTGTAGACCTGATTCTGGGCAAAGAACGTCAGACCCAGATAGGCCGTGGCGTATTTGATTCTCAGTTTAAGACCTTCCCGGCCGAACTGCAACAAACCATCACCGCCTATTGCAATCAGGGAGGTAATGTGCTTGTCAGCGGAGCCTACGTGGGAACCGATCTATGGGACAACGGTGAGGTGAACGTACAGGATCTGGATTTCGCAAAGAAAGTACTTAAATATAACTGGCGTACCGGACAGGCTTCTGTAACCGGCGAAGTTAAAAGTGTCCAGTCTCCTTTCCGGATGATTTCAGGCCACTATGAGTTTTACAACGAGCTGAACGAGCATTCGTATGTGGTGGAGTCGCCCGACGCAATCGAACCTGCCGATCCGGCCTGCTTTACTATCTACCGATACAGCGAAAACAATCTGAGTGCAGGTGTTGCCTATAAAGGAAAATATAAAACCTGCGTATTGGGTTTCCCTATCGAGACCCTTAAGTCGGACGACCAACGTGATAAACTGATGGCAGACATTTTACTTTTTATGTCGTCCAAATAACATATTGAAATAGAAAATAGTAGTATAGATTATAAAACTGAATTGAAATGAAAAGAATTAACTGCTTTATACCGTTCCAGGATGCTGCACAGGTTGCACACACGGTTAAAGGACTGAAAGAATCGGATTTGGTATCCAAAATATATTTATTAGCAACCGAAACAGTATCGGATGCTCCGGAAGGTTGTACGGTTGTTCCTGTACAATCGCTGAATTCCACCGATGCTGTTCGTAAAATAGCTGCGCTTGCGGATGCCGACTATACCATGCTGTATACAAAGTATACTTCGCTGGAGTTAGGTATGTTCGCACTGGAGCGTATGTTGCATATCGCCGATGATTCGGCTGCCGGAATGGTGTATGCCGACCATTATATCGTAACCAACGGAACTGCCAAAAATAATCCCGTTATTTCTTACCAGCAGGGAAGTCTGCGCGACGACTTTAATTTCGGGTCTGTCCTCATCTATAATACAAGTATATTGAAAGAGGCAGTGGCGCAGATGACTGCCGATTACAAATTTGCCGGACTTTACGACTTGCGACTCAAAGCCTCTCAGAAAGCATCGCTGGTTCACATCAACGAATATCTTTATTCGGAAGTAGAGCAGGATACACGTAAAAGCGGCGAAAAGATCTTCGACTATGTGGATCCTAAAAATCGTGCCGTTCAGATCGAGATGGAAGAGGCCTGTACGCAACACCTTAAGGCGATCGGCGGATACCTGGCTCCGGAATTCAGACAAATTGAATTCAATGCAGGCGACTTTGAGTTTGAGGCGTCCGTAATCATCCCGGTCAGAAACCGTATCCGTACCATTAAAGATGCCATACGATCGGTACTGAATCAGAAGACTACCTTCAAATTCAACCTCATTGTGATTGATAATTATTCCACCGACGGAACTTCCGAAGCGATTGAAGAATTTGCTTCAGACTCCCGTTTGATCCATCTGATTCCGGAACGGAAAGATCTGGGTATCGGAGGTTGCTGGAATGCCGGGGTACATCATCCCATGTGCGGTAAATTTGCTGTGCAGCTGGACAGCG
>NZ_JBFWMI010000135.1:0-5599 GCF_050251695.1 Macellibacteroides sp. | reverse complement strand
AGCACTTGATTCCGTTTCGGCTACGCCTGCACTCCATCAAGTGCTGACATTAGCCTCTATTTTTTCTGATTAGCTGGTATACTTTTCAATTGGAATGGTGGTATACTTTTGAACTGTTATTTATAAGTTTTGGCAATTCATTCAATAACTGATCCAGGTTATCAGTATTTATTAATGTTACTCTTGAATTCTCAACAGTTTGAATGTAATAATCTGATGGAGTATTATTGTTGAAGCTTTTTAAATCGGAAATCCACCAGCCATCAATCGCAAATTGAACAATCTGTTCTACAGCTTTATCGTTTATAAAATACATTCGCAAACAACCTTTTTCCACAAAAAACAGATTTCTGCAAAAGCTATTTTCCTTTAAAACATACTCTTTTTTCTTATAGTCTATTTGTTCAGTGTATTTGCTTAAAGTGGCTATATCACTTTCAGTTAAGCTAACGTATTTTAGTATGTCCTGAATTAAATTATCGTTCATTTTGTAATTTTTAGCTGTCGATACAACCAATATGAGTGTCACAAATTTAAGAGATATTTTATAATGTAACCCCTGTCTTAAATATAGATATTTCTCTATAATTCTTTATTTCATTATTTACAGGCCTACCATTCATTACTTCAATAATATAATCTATAAATCTTTTAGATAAATGATCCATCCCATCTCCTTCTATTAAGGAGCCGGCATTGAAATCAATCCACCCGGGTTTATTGATGAACAAATTACTGTTTGTGGATATTTTTACAGTAGGTACAAAAGTACCAAAAGGTGTACCTCTTCCGGTAGTAAAAAGAACAAGATGACAGCCGCATGCAGCAAGAGCAGTACTTGCAATCAAGTCGTTGCCGGGAGCACTTAATAGATTCAAGCCTTTAACTTTCAATTGATCGCCATACATTAAGACATCGCGAACAGGAGATGCGCCTGATTTTTGTGTACACCCTAACGACTTTTCTTCCAATGTAGATATACCACCTGCTCTATTTCCAGGAGAAGGATTCTCGTATATAGGTTGGTTGTTCTCAATATAATTGGCTTTAAAATCATTTATCAAATGAACAACTTTATCAAATACAGCTTTATTCAGACTACGATTCATTAAAAGAGTTTCGGCACCGAACATTTCTGGCACTTCTGTTAATACAGTAGTACCCTCTTGACTTACTAAAAAGTCAGAGAATGCACCTAATAAAGGATTGGCTGTTATGCCGGAAAAGCCATCTGAACCGCCACACTTTAATCCAACTTTAAGTTCCGATAAAGGAATATCAGTTCTTTTATCTTTTGAGGCGTAACAATATAGCTCATTCAATAATCGCATTCCTATTTCTATTTCATCTCCAACTTGCTGCGTAACCATAAATCGAACACGTTCCTCATCATACTCACCAAGAAACTTCCTGAATTCATCTATTTGATTGTTTTCGCATCCTAATCCAACTACTAATACGCCACCAGCATTTGGATGTTTAACCATACCGCGCAAAATCTTTTTCGTATTTTCATGGTCATCGCCCAATTGTGAGCATCCATAGTTATGAGGAAAAGCAACAATTGCATCTACACCAGCTCCTTTAGTCTGATTCCGAAAAGCTTCTGCCAACTGATTAATTACACCATTTACACAACCTACAGTTGGAATGATCCAAATCTCATTTCGAATACCCACATCGCCGTTCTTCCTTCGGTACCCCTTAAAAGTAATATCACATTTTTCGGTCATGGGCAGAGCTTTTTGCGCTTGATAAGTATAATCCAACACACCTTCCAGATTGCTCTTAATATTCTTTTCGTTAATCCATGTACCCTCTGGAATTGTTTGGCTAGCATGTCCGATAGGGAAACCATATTTTATAATATGCTCATTCCGGGCAAAGGACTTCAAGGCTACTTTATGACCTGCAGGAATATCTTCCAACAAGGTAATCTCTCTGTCATCGATACGTAATTTATCTCCGGCCAATAAAGGAATTATAGCCACAGCTACATTATCTGCCGCATTTATTTGTATATACTTATTCATTGGATGATTCTTTTTACAGTCTGAAGCATTCCTTCTTGTTGAATCAGATCTAAATATAGTTTTATCTGCTCGGTCAAACCAGGAATTTCATTTAAATCTTCTCCCCAAATAAAATCCGCACCTAATACTCCACGAGCAATCTTTCCGGTATTATTTGTCTTCCATAATTCATCCAGAAGAGCAATTATTTCAGGAGCATCATTTGGTTTTATTTCCGTACCATCTTCACGAACACCCCCTTTGTAATAAGTAATAATGGCAGCCAAACCAAGAACCAATCCATCCGGTAATTTACCATTCCTACTTAAATAAGTTTTCACTCCTGGCAGGTCACGCGTTTTATATTTTGGAAATGAGTTCAACATTATACTGGTTACCTGATGATCTACAAAAGGATTATTAAACCGTTCCAAAACATCACGTGCGAACTGTTCCAACTCCACTTTAGGAAGATCCAATGTTTCAAGCAACTCATTATACATCACCCTATTGATGTATTTACCAACCACTTTATCCTGACAAGCCTCTCTTACAATATCAATTCCAGAAAGAAAAGCTACCGGAGATAGTACTGTGTGCGGTCCATTTAACAAGACAACCTTTCTGTCATGATAAGGCTTTTCGTCGGGAACAAACAAAACATTCAATCCACCCATGTCCGCAGGGAATTCCAGGGCAACTTCCTGTGGAGCTTCGATCACCCATAAATGGAATATTTCCGCTTGCACAAGTAACTGATCATTATATTGTAATTTCTCTGTGATTTCCCCAATATCTTTATGAGGAAAACCGGGAACAATACGATCTACTAAAGTGGCATAAACACCGCATGCTTCTTCAAACCATTTTTTGAAATCATTGCCCAATTCCCATAGATCGATGTATTTATAAATTTCTTCTTTCAACTTATGTCCGTTCAGGAATATCAACTCACAAGGGAATATGATCAAACCTTTACTCAAATCTCCGTTGAATGTTTTAAAACGATGATACAGTAACTGAGTCAGCTTCCCCGGATAGGAGGAGCAGGGTTTGTCCGTCAACCTACAAGTTGGATCAAAAACAATACCGGCTTCTGTTGTATTTGATATTACAAACCGCATCTCAGGCTGTTCTGCTAATTTTAGATATTCGTCAAACCGTGAATATGGATTAATAGCACGGCTGATAACATCTATCAAAGTCAGCCTATTCACCGGTTCACCTTTATCCAATCCCTGTAGGTTTACATGATAAAGACAATCCTGCCCATTAAGTACATCAACCATGCCTTTTTCAATAGGCTGAACCACCACTACACTACTGTTGAAGTCGATTGTTTGATTCATATTCCAAACAATCCAATCCACAAAGGCGCGAAGGAAATTTCCTTCTCCAAACTGGATAATACGTTCAGTGTATTGTTTTGCAGACGCTGTTTTTCTATTTAATTCTCTCATGAAAGATGCTTCGTTTATCACAGTATTCTTTTATACTCTTTTACTGCTTTAGGTTTGATAGATGTTAGATCAGCAATGTTTACAGGGGCTTTTGACGCGATACTATTTCGAGCCGCTATACCAACCAAACAGGCTAAAGCTCCATCACGGACATTGGCACATTGTTTAAACGGATCACCAATTTCAGGTAAGAATATCTGGTCTTTCAATAACTTATCACCTCCTCCATGTCCGGATGCAGCGAATGGGACATGAATGTATTCTCTGCGAGAGAAGTTTTTAAACAATACAATCTCATCATAGTTCTTATCAGATGTAGGTTTAGACTCCTCAATCCAGGCATCTATCCGTCCTTTAGTTCCGTTGAAAGCGATTCGGTATCCTTCGTAAGGAGAATATGCCGTCAATGAATACGCCACCTGTACCCCATTGGCATATTTTATGGTTGCTGCCATTTTGTCGAATATATTAACATCGTTTTTAAATACACATCCGTCACGCAGATAACCATCATATTTCTCATTTTCAACATAAAGATCAACCATGGTTCTATCTCTCATTATATCGAAATAGAACGGACATTCTTTTGTATGCTTACAGGTACGACAGTTCTCAGCCCGAATAGAACCGTTCTTTCCATAAAAGTCCAGGGCCCCCGCAGCATATACAGACTCCGGATCACTGTCTATCCACCAATTTAACAGATCAAAATGATGGCTGGCTTTATGTAACCACAACGATCCGCTGCATTCCACCAGTCTGTGCCAACGCCGGAAATAGTCGGCACCGTGAGAGGTATCCAGATACCAGTGAAAATCGACGGAGGTGATATCTCCTATTTCACCAGCACGAAGTAGTTCCCATATTTTTGCCCGGTGAGGTGAATACCTGTAATTAAATGTGACTCTGCATGTTTTGCCAGTTCGCTTTTCGGCATCCAGAATCGCCTGAATTTTCTTTTCATCGATCGTCATTGGTTTTTCAGTAATAATATCTGCTCCCAGCTCCATGCCACGAATAATGAAGTGATGGTGCGTACTGTCTATTGTCGTTACAATTAGCACATCGGGCTTGGTTTCAGCCATCATTTTCTCAAAATCGGTATAAGTTGGACAATCAGTTCCTATGATACGTTTTCCTGTTTCTAAACGTCCTTCGTTATTATCACAAAGGCCAACGAACTCCAGATAGTCAGCATAGTTTTTCGTCAGATCACTTCCCCACATGGATGTTCCACGAATACCTGTACCAATAAGTGCGATACGAACTTTTTTATCAGGCAATGCTGTACTGCTTTTTGTATCTGCTTTTAATTCAGAAATAGGATTGAGCAGAGCCGTTCCGGCAATTGTCCCCGTTGTTGCAATAAAATGTCTTCTTGACATTTTGGTAGTTGTGTTATTCATAGTATTAATTTAAAAGTTTCAATATTAGTCATAGCAAATATATGTTTTACTTGATAACGAAGCAAATGGAAATCAAGGTATTTACTCATAATTTCTGGGAGGCATTTGGAGTAAAGTGCGCAACCGGATTGATTGTTCATTGTATTTGTATGTTCATTGACAATGAACATACAAATACAATGAACATAATAAAATAAAGAAAATCTCTCATTCATTAAATACAGATCCCCCCAGCCCGGCATTCAATTGAACTCCTGAGGGAGGATTGCTTATTTCTCTGCTACGTCTTATATGGTTCCAAATAGTTTCCCTCCATATAACTTATTTAGAATTAAATTTCTTTTAATTCAACGTTAATTTCATCGAGATTAATGGTGTTGGCACTCCAGATTTCATCTTTTTCCAATCCCAGCCAGTCCCTATATTCTCCAGCTTCTTCACTGTCAGGCATTGTTCGGAAAACATTTTTCATTTCTTCATACCCATAGCATCCACCGCAATCTTCGGGCGGACAGCTACCCTTACCCGAAAGACAAATAGCTTCTTTACGTTTGTTGTCGGAAACGGCTTCTAAGGTTATTTCATGAACCCAATTGTCTCCAAAATCATATACATATAAAAGTTTACGAATATTATCTGTAAATACTTTAGACAACTTAACTTTTGATGCATCCAAAGTCTTAACACCAAAATCAAAATCATCTTCAGAGGGGATCGCAAT
>NZ_JBFWMI010000134.1:0-5829 GCF_050251695.1 Macellibacteroides sp. | reverse complement strand
ACTGCCGTATAGGTTTTCTTCAAGTCCTTTGCCCTATCATAATCCTGTTGCGTATACTGCGTGTCTTCATCCCAATTCCAGATATGCACATTCGGTCGGTTCTCGGCAAGCACAGTCGTATCTTTCTGCTTCGGTTCGGGCGAAGTTCCGAAAAACAGTCGCGAAGAATTCCGCGAGAACTGAAGCGATTCGTTTTCACTCAACACCCATCCTGCCGGAAAAGCATTATTTTTCTTATCGGCAATCAAACGAGCCTTCTCCATTTTTTCAGAAACATACAGGGAATACCCCTTGAACGTTGAATCTTTATGAGCACAATACAAGAAAGCCAGCTTAAAGCCATTCTCATCGAAAGCCATTTTTTTAAGCACCCCTTTTCCTTCAAAAAGCAACGACTTTCCTTTCTCAGGAACAAACGTATGCAGACTTACCAGCGCTTCTTTATCATTTTTGTCCGATTCCGATTTAACGAAATACAAAACATTACTCTTCTTTGCAAAACCAAAATCTGTCACCGCCGGAAGTGAATCCATTTTCGTTCCGTCCAGCGACCTCACATACAAGGCAGAATCGGCCTTACTACCTCTTTGGTAAGCAATCCAATCGGCAGACTCCGACAATTTGAAGGTTCTCACAGAATCGATCACCTCCTTTTTATCCGAAACCAGGTGATAAATCACCAACTTGTTCATCGGCATCTTATCCTCTTTAGTCTTTTTCAACTTCAGCGAATCCACCACAGCAACAGATGGCTTCAGGGTAACCAACATAAAGTTTGACGAAGCAGAAAAAGAGGCTCCTTCGGCTGAGGCAAACGAAGCTTTTTCAGCCCCAAGATCACTATAGAGAGTCACGGACGCATCACCACGCCAAGGCTCCATCTGGCAAGCCACCCACTTACCATTATCCGAGATAGTCTGCGCCGTTATACGCTTCCAACCAATCACATCTTCCCACGCCAAAGGCTTAGTCGGGACCTGTGCCTGCGAAAACAGCGCTGTTCCAAGACATAAACCAAGCAAAACTGTTTTAAAATATTTCATCTGTATAAATTTTATAATCAATGAAGCTACCTATTCTTTTATCATTACTTTGCAAACCTCAGCAATGTACAAATGATGGAAATCACCCTCCGGATACCATTGGGAAATGATCTCTTTATCCAGAAAAGATTCCGCCACCATGGGCTGAACAAAAAGTTTCTTTACAAAGAAGACAGATTCAGCTTCAGCAAAATAAGGAACACCTTCTTCATCCTTACAAATTGTAAGTCCCGCTTTCGCTATTTTATCTTCGTCTCTGCCCGACACCTTACCCAGGTAAGTCAGCGCCTTCTTTTTGTATTCTTCGGCAAAAAAGGTTAGTGTAAATGTAGTAGCCTCGTCTACAAATTCTTTTGTAAATCGTTGGGGACGAATTACAACATACGCCACCTCCTTGTTCCACATAATACCCAACCCGCCCCAATTGGCCGTCATCGTATTCACACTACCATCGGATTTTGCGGCTGTAACCAACATCCATTTGTTCTTGAGGTCGAAGGCATCCATGCTTGCCTCCTTCGTCTTAACTACCTTAAAGCTATTCATTTGCTTATTTACTTATTATTTAGCACAAAAATATAAATTTAATTGCACATTCTTTCTTAGTTTTGCACCTTTATATTTCATTCGGATAAAGCGAATGCAGGTTGAAAATTTGAATTTAAGCATATGATGAACGGGCAATCGCGTATTGTGACCCTTGCAACAAACGGCAATTTACTGGACGAAAAAGGCCAGGTCGTTACACCACCCCTTGGTTGGATCTTTCTTCCTGCGGGAGATGCCGGAGTAACCAGAAAAGTAAGTGCAACAGGAATCTTCTGGCGGGTTCAGGTAAAAATGGGAAGACGAATCATTTCCAAAGGGCTTTGGGCACCTAAAGATACCATCGAACAAGCCAAACTTGAGATGAAGCATCTCCGCGAGACCGAGGCCTATCATAAGAAAGCCGAAGCATCCAAGCTTCGCCGTGAGAAAATTCAAACGGCCTATGTGGATGATTTTTGCAAACAAGTAAGATCCTTTCTCAACTTTCATCCATGCTATGCAGAGCAGGAAGCAAAGATTGCCCGAGTGGTAACCCTCCATGCCACACCCGTTGGAAGTGGAACCGTAGCCCGAACATCTACCATTCCGGTCGAAGAACGGGCGGCAAAAGCAGTTATCGCCTGGATGCGCCATAAAACCACGGCTTACGATCAAATGCCGATTGCACGTATTAAAGGAGAACGCCGCCGCGTACGCAATGTATTGGCCCAGCTATCGATGGAATTGCTTGATTCTTACCGCAAAGGAAACCCAATCAGTCCGGATTGCCCTCTTATGGCCTCCCTTAAATTACAACACTTAAACGTGTAAAATATGGCACTTTTGGAATGATTTAAGAATATATTTCATTACATTTGCATCAAAGAGGTAATATATTGCACTATGAAGCTGTATGAAACAATAAAAGAAAGGCGTGTATTGTTGGGGTTAACTCAGCAGGACTTGGCAGATATCTCGGGCGTAGGGCTGCGTACCATTAAATTAGTGGAATCATTAAAGGGAAACCCATCCATTGATGTTCTTTCCAGGCTTGGAGATGCACTGGGTCTGGAGCTGGTATTTAGAATTCGGCAGACAGATAAATTATGAGAAAAGCAGCCGTATATTCCAACCAGATGTTGGCAGGTTATCTCACAGAAAATGATGATAACACCTTTACGTTTGTCTACGATAAGGAGTATTTGGTATCACCCGGGAGTGATGCTATATCGCTCACCTTGCCATTACGTACAGAGCCATACCAAAACGACACCTTATTCCCCTTCTTTTTCAATATGCTTTCCGAAGGAGACAATAAAGCAATCCAATGCCGTAGATTGAAGATAGACGAAAATGATTTCTTCGGACTTCTACTGGCAACAGCAGGCATCGATACAATTGGAGCAATTACCGTAATTAAAACAACCTGATTATGTTTGAGATTAAAAACTGTCCGGGCACGCTTGCGCCCAACCATACTACATACAGTACTACGGCATTACGCAGACTTTTTGGAGGAAAAAAGGTGAGTCCATTTATGGAATTGTTGTACGACAATGAAGACACAACGGAAGAGATTGTTGAAAATATAAAAAGGATATCCATTTCCGGAGTACAAGAAAAGCTGTCTGCTATTATTCGAAAAGGGAAAATATGCCTGACTCCCGAAGGCGTACAGGGATTATATATAATTAAAGCAGCACCATCCAATAAATCCCTGAGGTTTCGTAACCAGATACCTGCTAATGAACATCTAACCATGCAGATTGCCAGACAGGTGTTCGCTATTGAAACGGGCGAAAATGGTTTATTATTTTTTCAGGATAATACACCAGCCTATATAATCAGGCGATTTGATATTGCCCGGGATGGAACTAAAATAAAACAGGAAGATTTTGCATCCCTGCTGGGCAAGACCTCGCTAACTTATGGCGGATCATTTAAATACACGGGTAGCTACGAAGATATTGCAACCTGTATAAAACGCTATGTGGCTGCATGGCAAGCAGAAATGGCTAAGTTTTTTAAACTGGTTGTATTCAACTATCTGTTCTGCAACAGCGATGCTCACCTAAAAAACTTTTCTTTGCATCAAACCCCCGATGGAGATTATCGCCTTTCTCCTGCTTACGATTTACTGAATGCCTCTATCCATGTAAAAGATTCCGATTTTGCACTTGAAGAAGGTTTATCTCCGAATCTGGTTAAATCGGATGTATATTCCCGTACCGGACATCCTTGTAAAGAAGATTTTGAAACCTTTGGCAAATTGATAGGATTGAATGAAGTCCAGGTTCAGAAAGCCCTGCATTCCTTTACTGGTTCGGACGAGCAAGTGAAGCAATTAATTTCAAATTCATATCTGGATGAACGATCCAAAAGAATGTATCTCCGCACCTACGAAGAACGAGTAAGCCGCTTTAACCGGAAAAATTAAATATGTCCGTATCTACAGCATATAAAATGAAATATCATCAAGAGTTGTGCGAACCCAGCCTTTCAGTAAACTATTTGTATTTTGAGTACTCATTTATATTTTCCCGATTAATTCATTTTTTATTAACTCCCAGGCCGTTATATTGTCATATTCAACCCCTGGCTTCAGTATAGCATGAATATCTTCCATAAATTCTCTATCAATCAGTTTTTCTTCCATATTGACAAGAAATTGCTTCTGAGTAGGAGGTTTATCCACAGAGTACTCCATATATGTTTTGTAACAATGGATTAATTTTTCAGCATCAACATTCTGATGATCCATTGCCCAATATAAATCAAACAAATCGCGCCCTTTGCGACGTTGATATAACGCACGCAGTTTTGTTCCCAGTAATTCTTCCAGTTCGTATCCAGTCAAATTGCATTCACCAGAAAACCATCCATTCTCAACTTTGTATGGAATTTCCTTTAATCCCAGCACTGTAAAATGCTCACGAGTGTTAATCTCTATCTTCAACCGCATATTTATTACCGGCTGCGTGCTCGTATCGAAACGATAAATGACAGTATTATTATGGATATGTTGTTTTACCACCCGCTTAGTTCCGAGGAACGCCAACCGTTCCCGAATTTGTTTTAATATTGGATTGATTGGCTCTGAATTGATTTGAACTAAATCTATATCTTCCGAATAGCGGACTTGCGGCTGAATATACAATTTATGCAAAGCAGTACCACCTCTGAAGGCAAGTGATTTTTTCAGCAGATCGTCAGAAAATATTTCTACCAAAGCCCTGGCAATGACTAAATCCTGCTCCACCTGCGCGTCATTCGGCCAGGGAGCAACTACTTTCCATTCGTCTATATATCGGCGTGGTATCATAAATCGCTTTCTATCTCTATATTTTTAATCACTTTCCATGTATCATCTAACTCTCCCTGTTTTTCTTTTTGAGTAACCAATAATACCGGAGATACATGTCTTTCATTCAAAATCTTTAGCAAAGAATCAGACAGTTTTTCTTCGCCTAAAACCTTATCTAAAATATACCCCAATCGTTGTATTACAGGAGTATTTGGATATCTCTTTGCCGTTTTTGAGAGTGCGGTTGCCTTCATAGCCTGTGCTAACTCCTCTAAAACAGTAACGACCCTATTTGCACCTATTTTATCGACATAAGCTAATAAATCTAATGCAGTTAATTCCGGAGAAGAGACATTGAGATAACCGGCGTCGGTTGTTTTCTGCACAATGTCATCCTGCTCCCATAAGTTTTTTGAAAAAAATGAGACCTTCAATTTATTATTATTAATACTCCTGGGGGCAGGGGTTTCTGCTATCACAAAGTATTCCATCGGTTGTTGATGCGCCGCCCCATATAAAGCTGCCGCTGACAACAAAGCTACATAATAGGGCTTACTCAAGGACTTCATCAGATCGTCGATAAACAAATATGGAGGGAGCATTCCCTGATTTGAGTAATTAGGTGGAATGATCACATAAAAGCCCTTTCGTATTTGAGCTATCTGTTTTTTGGTTTTATACCTGTACAAGCCTTGTAGTAATGTTTTCTCAGACGACTTGAATCGATTACGTAATTCCTCGAAAGTAAAAGCATAACGTCCTTGAGATTGCAGTTCAAAAAAAAACTGATCCCATTTATTACTTCTATCTAATTCCAAATTGACCATAAATTACATTTGCAAAACACTACATAATCTGTAGATGTTTGCAAATGTATATAATTTATTTGGGATTTTTAGTTATGGTACATAAAATATGAGAAATATGAATTGAAATTATTATCTTAGTAGCTAG
>NZ_JBFWMI010000133.1:0-5869 GCF_050251695.1 Macellibacteroides sp. | reverse complement strand
GCTCAGATTACCCAATCCGGGAAAAGGCTGCAACCTTGCGGCCACATTTTTATTCCATTCCACCAGAATCGGATTTACGGTAAGGTCGGCACAGAAACAGGGAACCTGATGTTCTTGTGCCAGCTTGGCTATCTTCATCGTCATGCTCAGTGTTTTGGCAATCGGTTTCAGGGCAATGGCCCTGTATCCCATCTGAATCCGTTTCAGCGCGTCCTGATCCGTATGCGCTGTTTCGTCGGCCACCAGCCTCACCGGAATATCGGTAACATCGCATTCCATCTCTTCGGGAAAAGGTTCCTCTATAATGGCTATCCGGTCGTACGCCCCGATTTTCTTTGTATAGTCCAATAATTTAAGAAAGGTATCCTTCTGCTCGTAGCGTCCGTTGGCATCCAGGTAATACACCACCCTACCCTCTTTGGTATAAGGATTCCGTTTGTGGCCAATCGTTTGATGAATCTCGCGGATACGCATCTTGTCCTTCTCCAGCATTTCGGCTTGCGATCCGCCCTGACCGATTTTTATTTTCATAAAAAAGTGGCCCTGGTCGGCTGTAGCCTCTACCTCCTGAAGCGGTATATTATAAGGTATAAGGGGAATGGATGCAATTTTGTCGTGCCTGCTGGAAAAGGTATCCTTATAGATAGCCGGAATCATCTCATCAAAAGTGGTGAATCCGTTCTCGCGCGCGTACAATAACCATGCGGCATTGTATATCCCTACCAGGGCATTCAACACAAATGTTTTACGCAGATCCGGATTGGATGTGATTGTTTGTCCGTATGCCAGTACTTCGGGGTAAATGGCATCCAGCAGGTCAATCGGTGTACGAAACGATCGTCCGCGGAGCAACTGGATGGCCTTCTCGGTAAGGGTATACATCAGGGAGTTGCCACCACTTTCGGAATGAGAGGAAAATATCTTTGCATCCGACCATAACACGCTTTGAGTTGAAAGTCCGATGCCATGCTGGCCGGAATCACTTTCCAGGTAACTGGCCACCTGCCAAAGTTCGGATAAGGCTCCTCCTTTAAATCCAAAAGGTCTGATTAACGGCTCACGCTCAAAATCTGCATCTACATTTACTATATGAATATCCTTAAGCGATGGCAACCGGGTTGTGGCAGCAAAATGGATTTCGGGTTTACATGCACAAGCCGCTCCCACGGCAAACAGACTGTTTTTTAAAAATTCCCTTCGGGTCTTCATTTTAGACATAGTATTTATTTCGTAATAAAAGAACTGTGCACAAAACTATTACTTGCCCCGAGGATTGTTTACTCAATTTGCGAACAGATGCCCTCATTTAGCGTCAATAATCTAATAGATAGAGATATAGCCTTGTAACATTTACGTAATATGAGGAGTATTATACGCAAATTGAGGGATATTGAATCGTTTAAGGCCCTACATTTGCAATATCGAAAAAGACTTGTAATTGCTTAATCTGATATACGCATGAAAAATAAAACAAACAGACGCGATTTTCTAAAAAAATCAACACTTGCGGCAGCAGGCATTCTGGGAGTAGGTTTTCCTACCATAGACGTAAAGGGAAACATTATGGGAGCGAACGACAGAGTCCGGATGGGTTTTATCGGCATCGGCAACAGAGGAACACAGCTGCTACATTCATTTATGAAAAACCCGGATGTAAAGGTTACTGCTCTGTGTGACATTTATAAGCCTTATCTTTCCAGAAACCGCAGCCTGGTTGATCCTCGATTTTTTCTTCCTAAGGGAAGGCCGGTTCCTGTAATGGGTGAGAATTTTGGCAAAGAGATAGCTTTATACGAAGATTATCGCAAACTGCTGGACGATAAAAACGTGGACGCGGTATGTATCGCCACCCCTGATCATTGGCACGCTTTGCAGGCAATAGACTCGGTAAATGCGGGTAAAGATGTTTATCTTGAAAAGCCTGTGTCCATGACTATATACGAGGGCAGAAAGATTGTTGATGCGGTAAACCGTACTAAGAAAGTAGTAAGCGTTGGTTACATGCGTCGCTGTGCAGCTCTTTATAATAAAATACCGGCATTGATCCAGAGCGGAAAGCTGGGCGAGATTTCGGTTATCAATTCGCACTATTACAGCAATATGACACCCAACGGTATAGGCAATATGAAACCAGAAATGCCACCGAAGGATTTCGATTGGAATGCATGGTTAGGTCCGAGGGCATACCGCGACTTCCAATACAATATTGCACCCTATATGTTCCGTTGGTGGAAAGACTATTCTTCACAGATAGCCAATAACGGATCGCATTACATCGACATCGTTCAATGGCTGATCGGGGAGCAAGCGCCGGTAGCAGTAACTGCCGTAGGTACGAATCATATCATCAGAGACGACCGTACCATACCCGAAAACATGGATATTACGTACGAATTTGCCTCGGGTAAACTATTTAACTTCCGGGTTTGCGAAACAACCAGCGTACCCGGGTTGAAATATGGCAACATCGAGATTATCGGCACAAAGGGTAGTCTGTATATAAGCGACAACGGGTACAGATACTATCCGGCTACACCGGGACAGTTTGCCGACTGGAAACAAACATTCGAGAAAGAAGAATTCAATATGCCCAAAGAAGACTGGACATACAATCATATAACCGATTTCATCAACTGCGTAAAGACTAGAAATACACCTGTATCGTCTATCGAACAAAGTTATCGCTCGTCCTCATTTGCCCTGCTGGCAAATATCGCGCTGGAAGTAAAAGAGCGGATTATCTGGGATCCGGTAAACGAACGGATCACCAATTGCGAGGCAGCCAATAAATTGCTTCATTACGAATACAGGAAACCTTGGAAACTGGAATAGAATAAAACTCAATCTTGCCGTGAGGCAACACATTTTTAATAATAGTTGATAATACATTACATTTTACATGGTTCAAAACAAATAATTGGTTTTGGTTTTATTAAGTAGGTTAGGATTAATATGGTTAAAATCAGGCATGCCTGGCTCGTGAGAGCCGTGCATGCCGTTTTCGTATCTAAATATTCATCAGAAAGTTGCTGAACAACATACATAAACGAGCATACATCTATGTAATTGTCATTAATTTTGCCAGCTTAAAAAAACAAAAAAACAGGCTGTTTATCTAAAGCAGATTGTTCGTCAAATTTATTTGCAACGAGCTGTAAACGGCAAAACATTGGTATAAAGATAAAAACATGTTGATAAATCAGAATTCGTCCAGACTGTATGTGGTTGATGCCTTACGCGGTTTTGCTATTATTTCTATAATGCTTATTCACAACCTGGAGCATTTCGATTATTATTTCCTTCCTGAAAATCTTTCACCGTGGATGAAAGCACTTGATAAACAGGTATGGGATGTACTTTTTTTCTTATTTGCCGGTAAATCCTATGCTATATTTGCATTACTGTTTGGATTAACATTCTTTATTCAGTCTGATAACCAAGCAAAAAAAGGAAAGGATTTCAGAGGTAGATTTGCCTGGCGATTGATACTCCTGCTGGGTTTTGGAATTATCAACTCCGCTTTTTATCAGGGAGATATACTTACCATATATGCAATAATCGGTTTCGGACTGATACCGGTTGCAAAATTAAAAGACTCCTGGGTGCTTATTATTGCCACTTTACTTATGCTGCAGCCCTATGAATGGATAAACTTCGCATGTGCCCTACAGCATCCGGAAGTTACTCCGGCTAATCCGGCATCATGGGCTTATTTCGGCAAAATGAGTGAATATATTCCAAAAGACTCTTTTATTGATACTGTTGTTGGGAATCTAACCAACGGGCGACCGGCAGTATTCAACTGGTCGTGGGAAAACGGAAGGGTATTTCAGACACTTTCACTGTTTATGCTAGGAATGCTGGCCGGGCGCAAAGGTTTATTTAAAGAATCGGACAGCAACATCCGTTTTTGGAAAAAAGCTCTTGTTATCTCCCTTGTTGCTTTCATCCCTCTTTATCAAGCTAAAACCAATGTTGGTACCTGGTATACCAGCGAAGCGCTTATCAGGCCGCTTAGTGTGATACTATCTTCCTGGGCTAATCTGGCATTTATGATCTTTTTAGTGTCATCCTTTGTATTATTGTATCGGACCTCATTGTTTAATAAAGCCTTAAATCTTTTAGCCCCAATCGGCCGGATGAGTCTATCTAACTACATTATCCAATCCATACTTGGTTCATTTATCTACTATGGCTTCGGTTTAGGCATGTACCAATTTACTGGTGCAACACACTGTTTAATTATCGGGATATGCCTGGCAATCTTACAAGGCATATTCAGCACCTGGTGGCTACATGTACATAAACAAGGCCCCCTGGAATCGCTATGGCACAAGGCTACATGGATTGGATAAGGCAGAATTATCTCACTGTTGCTTTTTTAAGACGAGCTGCTTGTCAATTATATCCGGAAGTTCATCCTGATAGTGCGTTACATAAATGAGTGTAATATGCTCACTGCAATACGATTCAATGAATCTCTTAATCCTTCTTTTGTTTACAATATCCAGTCCATGCATGGGTTCGTCAAGAATAAGCAACTCAGGTCTTTTAACCATCGCTCTGGCAAATAAAAGCAAACGTTGTTCTCCTGAAGACACATGCTGAAAGGCTATATCTCTAAGATGAGATACATCCAGAAGCTTCATCCACTCCATTGCCATCTCTTCCTGTTGCGAAGAACACTTTCTGTATAGCCCGATTGTATCAAAAAAACCGGAACCAACCACATCCACACATTTCGTATTCTGTTGATAATAAATATGCATTTCAGGCGATACATATCCAATCCGTTTTTTAATATCCCAAATGCTTTCTCCGGATCCTCTTTTCCTGTCGAACAATGTTATATCATTAGCATAAGCCTGCGGATTATCGCCGCATATCAAACTGAGCAGGGTTGATTTACCGGAACCATTCGGTCCTAATAAGGCCCACTTATCTCCTTTTTTTACTGTCCAGTTCAAATCTTTTAAGATTGAACGTGATCCATATTTAATATTTATATTATTTAAAACCGCCACATTTTCGTAACTAAGGTCCTGCTCCCGCAAACCTAACCCGGGAATATGAGACAATGCAGAGTGCCGGGGTGGAAACAGATGATCTTGCAAATCAATAGAGCTAATAAATTCGGTTGCCGATAAAGCGGGATAAAGCTTTTTATCTTTAACTGGCAGTACATCCGTAATGAAATCAGGGATATCGGCCGGATCAGACAAAACCAATACGATTTGCAAATTGTCTAATTCCGACAAACGAATCAACAATTTGTTTAAGACACTGCGTGATGATACATCTAATCCTATGAATGGATTATCAAGAATCATCACCCGAGGATTAGTCAACAGAGATTTAACAATCAAAAACTTCCTCAACTCTCCACTGGAAAGAAGATTTACTTCTTTTTCCAATAGATCTTCTATCCCGAACCAGTCCACCAATTCGTCAAGCCACTTCTGATCTGCCTTGCCAACAAGCTCTTTCACTATCGGCACATCCTGTTCAATCCCTTTGTTCCATCGCTGCTGATAAAAACTGGTATCGGCATCAATTAAGCTATAGATATCTCTAAAGGCAACACTTTTAACAACAGTGGAGACAGCTAAATTAGCTCCGTTTCTGTCAATACAGCTCACCTCACCCAACTTCAAAGCATATTTTCCGATAAGCATATCTGTCAGAACTGTCTTTCCGCTTCCATTTGGCCCGACAATAGCCCAATGATGACCTTCATTTATCTGCCAGGAAACCGGTTCTGTATACCTGAGGTATTCGATTCGGGGAACAGCTCCCTTAATCTCAATCAATGTCTGCTCCATGTATGTTCATTCATTAATAAGATACAAAAGTAATGATTCAATATACA
>NZ_JBFWMI010000132.1:0-6023 GCF_050251695.1 Macellibacteroides sp. | reverse complement strand
AGCTACTTCCTGTTTAAAACGAATAAATGTCAATTTCATCTGTCATCTCTCATAAAATGGCTCAGATCCCTTTGTGGATAAGGGTTCTGGAAATGACAGATGGGTGTGACAGATCCAAATCATCTGTTATCTGTCACCAACGGAATCAGGGACGCAGCATATACAATACGTTCTTTCCGTAGCCCAGTTTTTCTATCTTTCCACTCTCGATCAGCGTATTAAGGTCTTGCAAGGCGATGTAGCGTGAACACTGATTCACACCCATACAGTCGGTACAGGTAACCGTGCGCAGCTCATTCATTTTACTTATAATCCGCTGCAAACGCTCCTCTCCGGTAAACTCTTTTTTCTTTACGGCAGGTACACGTTCCAGCTTCATGGACTTCAGACTTGCTTTCATCTTATTCGAGCAGCGGAAATTCACATTCCTGAAGCGTATCGATTCGGCACGTATCCGCTTCTCGCTGGTGATATCTTTGGGACAATCCAGCGAAACGGAATAGTATCCCAGTCCGTCCAGGTTAACATTCTCGCCGTTTTTAAGGCGATTGGTAACCACTTGGGTGAAACTTTCGAGCAACCCTTTAATGTCGCCCGATGAAAAGGTGGATATAGTGGAAATCTCTGCAGCCAGGTCATCAATTGTTGCCGTACGTGAAGGAACAATACGGGCATGTAAGTTTTGTATTCCGTTCTTTGCTGATGCAGGAGGATTTTCTGTTAGCTTATACTTAGCACTCATGTAATGATTAAATATTAGAAAAGATTAAGGAAACTAATTGTAAAACTTAAGGCAAGTATTCGTTTGTCAATTGTCAAACGCAAAGTCAACATATGGATAACTTGCGTTTAACAATTGTTGAATGCAAAGTGTCCATATGTTGAACAAATACTTCCCTTAAGGCAAAGATACAAAAGTATATCGGGAAAAAAATAATTTACAAGATATTAATGATAAATAACCTGTTGATTGCGGGCGCTAAGCTCTACTTCCGGAAACTGGCACGCAATCTTTCGTAGGCTTTACCATATTTTTCCTCGTTCAACCCCTTTAAAGGATAATCCTTTGCCGGCAGAATCGGAATCACTTTTGCAGGATAATCGTTGGCATCGTATATGTTTCCACAAATACTTGCAAAGGCCTTCCCGTCAACCGGTTGATAATAGGGCTGAATGCACTCAATCCCTACGCGACGTGGCTGAGCACCATGCAGAAACGCCTCATCACCTCCATAGAACCCCACTTTCTGAAGCCAGTAATTGGTCTGCAAAGACATTGGGAGAATCCATTCGATGGTAGGATATTGTTCCAGAATCCATTTAATATGCTCCACACCCTTCAGGGCCTTTTCCTCTTTAATCAGCACCCGTTTCCCTTTGGGGGCAGGTTCTACGTAATCGTTGCAAAGATTTGTAATATACATATCCTCCGGCTTGACCGAATTGAGTGTAACATACATGATGTGATTAAATAAATCGCGCGCCTCCACATTGCGGCTTCGTTCGCCATGATCCTCGGGGAACCGACGAAAATAGTAGTCGGCAAACATTGCATATTCGGTTGCCGTATCAGACCATTGCAGATTTGAATCTTCACCTATAACTAATAATCTGGCCGTGCCAGCCGCTTTCAAATCTTTAGATCTCATTTATTGTTTGTTTGATGGGTGTAAAAGTAGGCATTCCTTTTCAAACAAACATCAAATAGTCAGACCAACAGGCTGTTATTTTTGCTTTACCCAAATAAGTTTGGAGGTATCATACCCTCTTTCCCTGGCCTTTTCCAGCAGCATATTCACCGTTTCCTGCGCTAACTGCGGCGTACGGCTTAATATCCAGAGGTATTTATCCGAACTGCTGCCTATCAGAACATAGCTGTAATTTTGCTCGTCCAGTTCCAGAATGTTATACTCGCCGTAAAACCAAAGGAAAAAAGAGACCTCCAGTTTACCCGGTTCATTAGGATCCGGCCTTCTGGCCTTCCCCTCCGCCGTTTTAAACTTTCCGTTAAAGTCGGGTTTGTACCCACTGTTCAGCACCCTGATTTTCCCATCCGGACGCAGTGAATACTCGGCAGTCACCCCCACCATATCCCGTTCAAAAGGATGATCGAAGCGGGCAATTTCGTACCATTTACCCAGATACCGGTCCAGATTGAGAGATCGGACCGTCTGCTTATTGATTGTATTTTTCTTCTCAGCCTGAGAACAAGCCGTAAAAAAAGGCAAAGCCAAAAGGACACTCGTAAGAATAAATGCTTTCATAGCGTTGTTGATTATGTTATATAACCCGTTTGCAGGCATTGCGGTTCACGATCAGTCATCTTCTTTTATTCTTTTATTTATATCACTAGTGTCCACTAAAACTTAGAGGACGAGTTAAAATTTAAAATTATCAAATAAATCGGGTCCATTAAGATCGCTTCGATCATTGACATCATTGAATTTAGTTTTGCTAAAGACATCTCTCAATGGAGTTTTGTCTGTAAGTGAAATTCCGAGAATCTGCAACACTTCATATGTCTATCTGTCGAGTTCCATATCATGCTGCATGATGGCAACAAGACAGTAGGCAATGATGGCAGAATAGACTTGTATCTTCACTACGTTTTCAGAAGTTCCCCAGAATTTCTTGATTTTTAGGTGCTGCTTGAGCCATTTGAAAAACAGCTCCACCTGCCAGCGATTCTTGTACAATTCTGCAACTTGTGGCGCAGAAATCTGTTTTGCATTTGTCAAATAAATGAACTCTCGTTGATCGTCTTTATCCCAATATCTTACCATTCTGATACGCTCCGGATAGGCCTTTTGGGAGTAATAGCCGGTGAGTTCAATCTCACAATCGGACAGAATATTCTTAGGTAAACGTCTTTTCCACCTGAGTACTCTTGACTTTATATCTGTCTTGGCACGCACAACGAAAAACGAGTCCTTTATATGTATCTTGAAGAGTCGTTTATAATCGTTATACGCACGATCGAATACATAGTAAGAGCCAGATTCATAAGAAATTGAATCCATTGCTTTGGCATCGTTGACCTTTGCCTCGGTAATGTGGATAAATTCAGGTACTTGAGTTTCTACATCATACAAAGTGTGAACTTTGATACCTTTTCATCAGCCAATCTGTCGGTCGAACCGACCCGGATATATGTACCCTGCAATTTGCCTTTATCTTTCAGGTAATAGGGTGGTGTGCTACCGCGATATACCGAAACTTTAATCAGATGTTTGTCCTCATCGGTAAGAAATGTAATCTCAGGCAAAATTGCAGGATAGCAACGATCGTAGATAATGCTGCTGACTTTCTTTTCAATCGCCTTAAGATCATCTTCGGCAACACCAACTACTTCACGGGAATTATTTCTGACCCCGATATATAGTTCTCCACCAGCATTATTTGCAAAAGCCACAATGGTTTTTGCTAAATCTGCATTCTCAGGCAGCACACTCTTAAACTCAAGCCTCCTCCCTTCGGTTTGTTTTATTAGTTCTTTGATAGTCATAATATACTTTCAATTCCCAATATTTATAGTGATGGCATGGTTTGATATACCTTGCCATTTATTAATTTGCCGTTGGCTTTTTTATTCCGCTTAATTCCATCACTTCCCCAAGTGCCCCACTGCTTGAAAAAGAATGCCGAACCTTGTTTTTCAGTTTGAACCTTTATGGATTGCACCCATTCTCCTTTCATGGGACGAGCTTTCACTCCACTTTCTCCACCAACTATAACCCAATCTATTCCATCTAAATTTATATTACCTAAATCTTCCAAAAGAGGTTCACATGAAAGAAATTTTATTGGAGCATTAAGGTTACGCAAAAAATCAATCCTACTCTTTGAGCAGGCAATATCAACAGTAACCCCTAACCAAGCGTTTTTAGGAATGATTTTATCCGAAAAATACTCGGCCATTCGGTTTGCTCGTTTGGTAAGAATCTGATAGTTATGCTGAGGCGTAGATTTAATGGTTTCCATTACCTTGTCAATAAAAGCAAATGGAACGTTTTCATGGAAAAGATCACTCATTGAGCAGACAAAAATGGTATGAGGCTTCTTCCATTTTATAGGCTCATCAAGAACATCGTTGTGCATTGTCAATGTAAAGCCATTTTTGTATTTATCCTGTTTCATGGCTTGCAGTCGTTTAGACATGATTTCTGCATAACAATTCGCGCATCCAGCCGATATTTTGGTGCAACCGGTAATCGGATTCCACGTCTTATCTGTCCACTCTATCTTAGTCGTTTTCATATTCTTACAACAATTCTATTTTGTAATAATCTTTGCCGCCAACTTTTATTTTGTGAATATCAGTTGAAGTATAGCTTTTTGCGCCAATACGCCTAACCTTATTTTTTGACTCCAATTCTTTTATCACCTCACTCAACACATTAGGCATACATTTTTGTTTTAAAGCGTATTTAAAGCCAGTGATATTGTCAGCGATACGACCGGATAATACCATTTCCTTTATTTCCTTTTTTACAGCATCTTTCTTATTACTATTACCTGCTACATAAAACAACTCTCCCGGCTTATGATTACCATCAATATTCATATTTGCTTCTCCGGCAAGATTATCATACTTCCAACATACTTTTAAAAATTTCTCCATCCCCAGTGTATGAGCTGTTCCAAAAATAAGTCCATACCTGTTAACCCCATTTTCGATAGTGAAATGATGCAGGTAATATTCTTTATCCGCCGGAATTAATGATTGATAATAGTTTGCGATTATTCTGTGGCACTCATGCGGTTTCGTTGAATCAAATTCAATTTTGTTTGTGTCTATATATTTCTTGACATTATCATGTTCTTTGAAACGAGCTATGAATGATGTTGCAATAAAAAATATAAAATCTGTTTTAGGTGAATTGATCAATTTGTTGAACACATTATTATCAATTTGGCTGAATCCATATTGATCCAATAATAAGAATTTTGCGAATTTACTATTGCTCAGTATGTTTTGAAAATCCGTGCTATCGTCATAGAAACCATCCTTAAAACCTTTATTTGTGCAATGATGCTTATAAGTGCACCCTTGTCCACAGTCGTTCTCTTCCTTGCATTTAGAGAAAAAAGAGGTTACATTAGATTGAAGCAACTCGAATTTTTCTTGCTTCTTTGTCTTTTCTTTTTCATTGAAGATGAACGTTATTTGCTTGTTACCATTCTTAATAAAAGAGCAGTGTTTTGCATCTTCTCCCCTCGCTTCTTCTAAAAGTATCAGAGGCGACCCGTATTTACCCTCGGCATCTGTCCCGCTTCCTGCAAACAAGTCATAAATATAAATATGTGAAACATAGGGGTTGTGCAAAAATACAGGAAACCACTCACGGAAACACTCTCTGAAAATATCGAGTTTCAGTTGAGTTTCACAGTTGAATGCTTTATTATTGATATTCTTTGCCATAGATTCTTATCTTTCAATTGGGATGAGATTATAGAATTTCTACTTTTAAGCCCAAATTAAGAGCTTCGGATATTTTTTCAATCTGTTGCCGTTTTTGCCCTGTTGAACTGTGGGTTATCAGATACCATCCATCTGCAATATCGACTTGAGCATTTCCATATATATTGTCGATGGTATTCGATATAAGCGGCACGCCACATTGGACTATGCCGATAGCACGTACTTTTTCGACACCAACTTTTTGTATTACCTCCAATAGAGTGTCTTTTGCAAAGCGATTCTCTATCATAGTCCCATCCCGAAATGTTACACGCAAATTTGTTTTAGCACTTTTAGTTGGTGAATTCCGCTTAATATTACCTACATTATGCTCAACTTTAGGGTCGGGGACAATTTCAATGGTCTCCATTGATGCAGTAAAATTACGCTTTCGGGAAATTCGAACACTTAGCGGTTCATTCGGTATATAATCAACAACCAACACTAACTCTCGCTGAATTTGTCCAATTACCGGTTCTATCTTTTCGCTCAGAATTGGGAGAATCTCTTTTTTGATAATCTCTTCTTCCAATTCATTGGCTTGTTGTAAATACTCATCAGG
>NZ_JBFWMI010000131.1:0-6080 GCF_050251695.1 Macellibacteroides sp. | reverse complement strand
TGTTGAGAATATTGAGTGCATCGCTCCTGGATAAGACTCCAATTAAGGACCTCTTTATAAAAGAGCCTGCTGATGTGATTAATGATGGACAATTAAGTCTTAATTTTTTTTAGTGGACACTAGTGATTTGTAAAATATATTCTTTATCAGAAGGTTCTTAAATAATTTATTGTATATTTGCAGCTGACCCGTAAACGGAACCGGGATTTTGTATTATTTTATTAACCTTAAAAAAGAAAAACATGGGTAATATTAGTGTTGCTATGATTTTTATCCCTTTGTTTACCTTCTTGATTATACTTGGAGCAGTGTATCTGGCTCTTCGTTCATTAATCCGCTTTGCCATTAAAGAATACAGGAAAAAAGAGGAATAAAGTATTTGTTTAGGATTAAAATGGATTTGTACTTATTGTTTTGAATGTATTATTTTACCATAGGAACGAATACTACACTGAAGACGGGGATTTCATGAACCAGTCCGTCGGCATCTTTAGTAACCAGATACAGAATCTGGAAGTCTGTGCCAACCGGAATTACCATTTGTCCACCCGGAGCAAGCTGGTCGATAAGGCTTTGCGGAATGGATGGCGGGGCGGCTGTTACGATAATGGCATGATATGGAGCGGCATCGGGGTAACCGTTGTAGCCATTTCCATACAGATAATGAATGTTTGAATAATGAAACGGACTTAAGTTCTCGCGGGCTAGGTCGTGAAGTTCTTTGATGCGTTCCATTGTATAAACCTCGCCGGCCAGTGCGGCAAGTATAGCCGTCTGATACCCTGTGCCAGTACCGATTTCCAGTACTCGGTGGTTGGGTTCGAGGGAAAGCATCTCTGTCATCTTTGCAACAATAAATGGTTGCGAGATGGTCTGTCCGCAATAGGTAAGCAAGGCGTGATCCGTATAGGCCAGATGGCGGATATCCGCAGGAACAAACAGATGCCTTGGCACTTTAGCCAATGCGTCCAGAACCATTCTGCTGCGTATCCCCCTGCATTCCAGCTGTTCTCTTACCATACGCTGTCTTTCCAAATCTTCCAACGAGCTATTCATAAGCCTTTCTTTCAAATTATTCTCAAAAACAGTACCCGGTACCGGAATCTTGTCCGTTTTCATCCGGTATGTTTCCTTTAGAACAATTGAGAAAGCAATATCGCTCATTTAAAGGAAATAATAAGTGTAAATGCCCTCCAAATGAGTCCAAAACAGACTCAATAGTGTTGCTATTACGATTTTATTAGCCTCATTTCAAGAGACAAAAGTTTATGAGAAGTATAATAGAAAGGATTTTACTGAAAATAAGTATCTTCGTTTTTGTTATAAGGTTATGGATAACGATCCGCATTTGCATAGTATCGGATGAATATATCGTCTGGTTTTAGTAAAATTGGATGTAAAAGTGAAGGATATTTATACTTTTTAAAATCGTTAAGACTTATAAATCAATTTATTAACGCTTAAAGTGAAGGATGTGAAGGATTTTTTTGCAAACTTTTTGTTGAAAGCCGACAAAGGGGATGTAAATTAAGCTGCCCACGCTGTCAATTTAGCCCTGACTTCCCGTAACTGGCTTATGGGGTTTTATATTGTAGAGTTTGAGCAAAACGGAGAAGAGCGTGCAGCATACGGTGAACAGTTATTGAAGAAACTGGAACAACGACTGAAAACTAAAGGATTGAATGAGCGTAGATTCCGTGAATTTAGGCTATTGTATCTTGTTTATCCACAACTAAAAGAGCCTATTGTACAATACATTACCTCTCAAATTCAAATTCGGCATTCATTGACCGCCGAATTCACTGAACCAATTCGGCAGTCATCAACCGAAGAATCTAAAAATGATGTTTGGAAACTATCAACAGAACACCCACAAACCTAAACATGGATGATTCCGGCTGATAGATTATTCAACAAATTATCTTCTACCCATTTAAATACCATGTCGGGAATTGAAAATCCGGTAAAACGTGCTTTCTATGAAATGGAAACTATTCGTGGCTGTTGGTCGGTAAAGGAGCTGGAACGACAAATAGCTTCTTTATACTACGAGCGTAGCGGACTATCCAAAAATAAAGAAGCCCTCTCCGCTTTAGTACAACAGCAAGCGACCTTATTACAGCCTAAAGACGTTATCAACACCCCTGTTACCTTGGAGTTTTTAGAACTGAATGAACGTGCATTATTGACAGAAAACGATTTGGAACAATCCATTCTCGATAACCTGCAACATCTCCTGTTAGAAATGGGACATGGCTTCTGCTTTGAAGCCCGGCAAAAACGTATATTGATAGACGAAGATTATTTCTTTGCCGACCTTGTTTTCTATCATCGCATCTTAAAATGCCATGTCATTGTAGAATTAAAGATTGATAAATTCCACCATGAATATGCCTCCAAACTGAATATGTACCTTGTACCGTTTAATTTACACCCCGTAAGTACTAATGAGATCTATGGCATAGTTAATATGGATACAGATTCGTAATTATTTTGACTTACAATTTCTCCACTTTTACCGTCAATTAAAAGTTTCTCTCTGTGAATGTTACGGTTTTCACGTATAAACTTATAAACAATTTGGTGGAACTTGTCATCTCCAAAAATTGTTTTACACTTTAATTCGTATGTAATACTGTGATTTTCTGCTTTTTTCTGATATACATCACAGCCCCACTCTAAGGAATTTTTGAATACAATGTATCTTTTTCCATCCTTATCTTCTTTAATTACAATATGTTCGATAAGCCATTCTGATGAAGGGACTTGTTTTTCATCGAAATAAACTATAAGTTCATATTCTGTTTTAGATACTACTCTAATGCTTTTTTCGTTTCCATGAGGGAAAGGATCTATGTCACTAAATGCCACGCTGTCTATTATATTTGTTCCAGATCTATTAATATAAATACTTTCCTGAAGAACTTGTAATGGAGGTGGAAAATTACCATCACTCATTTTATCACAGCTAACAAGCAATAAGAGTGCTAAAATTGCAATTAAATTTTTCATGTTATTTACGTGGGTTAATTGTTAATACTTTTCTGTCTTTACTGAAGTTGTAACTATTGGGAGAAACCATATCTGAGTAGAACCAACCATTCCCTGCACCAGCTCCCCATCCCCAATTCATGTAGAAATATTCACTATTTGTTTTTCTTACGCCAGAATAATATTCATATTCTCCCAAGCCAAATTCATTTGATATATAAACAGCGGCATAAAGTGTTATATTCTCTTCATAACCTTCACACACCCAAGCATGCCCTTCATTTGAAGAAATATTTGTACCTCTCATAAATACAGGTCTATTTGCTTGGATTTCTCTCGCAGTCTTTAATCGTTCTGAAAATCCATAGTAGTTGTATATACTAGTTGAATAATTGAAATTTTTATCAAGAGCACTACTTACATTACTTATTGTTGTAGATGTTCCTTCATCGTTATATTTTGCATCGCAAGCATTTCTTACATCAGTAATCATTTTTTGTGCTGATGAGTTATCTGAAGATGGATTAAGGCCTATTTGAGTCCAATTGTAAGTATTTGGCCATTGATGAAATTTCATAATTTGTGCTGCCGCAATCGGGCCACAACCTGCATGTCCGTTTGATGCATCAATATTAAAGGGTAGTGCTGATTGATTCCAGTTTGTATTTATTAGAGGTCCGTATTTGCTATTTGATCTTTTTATAAGAAGAATGGAGGCATCCATACAATTTACATTGGGATCTGAATGAGAACAAATATCTTGAATAAATTTTTGAGCTTCCTCTGGAGTAAGAAAATAATTTATAGCAGATATGTCATGGCATTCGTAGCCTTGTTGTTGCCATTTTATTTTTTCCTCATCTTTATTGTAATTTACTGAAAGAGCTAATTGTGTTGCCGATTTTGTAATGGGGTCTTTTTCTTCAAATATAGACCACTCAATAGCATATTTATTTCTCAAACTATCAATTGTTCCTGAGTTTATACTTTCTATATTTCCTATATACTCATCAATCATTAATCTTGCAGCAGTATTTGTTTTTAGACTTATATTATCTGAGCTTGAGTATGCTAAAATGGGTGGATAGTTTTTTGTAGCACTTACAATTATAAATCCATTGTTTGATAAATAGTTTAAAATATAAAAAGCAGGTTCATCTTCCTTATCCTTAATACAAATAACTTCTTTTATAGAAATATTTGATGGTTGAGCCTTAGTGATAGATGGAGAAAAAAAAATGTTTGCAATATTTTCTGCATCATTCTTTGATATGTTTGATGTACTTCTGCTTATTAGTCTTTTGTCGAAATATTCTGACGTAGAAACTCTATTTTGTTTATTAAATAAATCTTCATTCTCAGTACATGAAATTAAGAATAACATGGTTAATAGTAAAAGGAGGTTTTTCATTTGAGTTGGGTTTTTAAATTAATAATTGCAAACATAAACAATTAATACACTTATTTGCCTATGTTGATTAATAATAAACATATGATATGGTTAATAATCATTAATAGAGTGTTTGTTTGTTAAAAAGGAAGTAATAAACTATCATATTCTGAATATTTACTCCATGTTATATGAGAAACGAAAGATGGAGTAATTTTGTATTCAATTATTAAGAGCTTGATCTTCTGTCAAAGAAGAAGGGCAGTTTTCATATCTGCTACTGATTAATTCTCTATTTTCAAGATAGTTGTGCCGGGGCCTTTGGATACTAGTTTTATCGGGGCTTTGCCGGAATGTGTGGTTGCTGACTGTGTTTTGTCGGTGTGCCATACAGAGTAGACGTGGTTAGTGTACCCGGCAGGTAAGTCAACCACGGTGCTCACAGCTTTTTTGGTCTGAATGAAAAGGTAGTTGCCGCCATTATATGTCATTTCGTAGCACAACAGCCGGTCATTATCGATGAGAGGAGTAAACCAGGTATAACAACCGCTCCACTTATTGATTGTGCCTTCTTTTGCTACCTGACCGTTTATCAACCGGTGGTATACTTTAGTGCCACTGGTAAAGGCCATGTTGTCGTCTTCGGTTATCAACGCTCTTTTCCCCAGTTCATAAGATGGATTCATCCAACAGGCTTCATACCAGCTTCCGGCGCAGTCTCGCTGAATCCATGAGCTTAATTCGGGATAGGTGGATTTAGGGTTGTTGATGCCTGCCTGTTTTTTAACAAAATCGGCCGTGCTTCCTCCCGGAAAGTATATTTCGTCTCCTTTCGCCATGGACTGCATGCCATAATAAGTTGTGACCTTTACGGGGTCCCTCTGAGCATATGTGTGCTCCGTATTTACAGAGATACTTCCTCCTGCTACTCTATACTCCACCTTTTCCAGACATAAAACCGAGTTGAGCGAAATAACAGTCGTCCCATCTGCACCATACGTGGGTAAAAGCGGATTGTAGATGGTATTTACGACGTTTATTTGTACTTCGTTGCAAGCAATCAGCCGATTATTATCCAATGGTTTTCCGTCTGCTGTAAAAGTGAACCAATCGCATGTGGCCGTTTTGATCTTTTTGGTATAATCTTCTTTGTAGCAATGATTGGCCCCGCAGAAGTTACCTTCTATACTGATCGGACCTATGTTGTCGCTATAGGCAAGATTGATTACCTTATCGGGATTTCTGCTTACATCTGTAAGTGGGCTGTCGGTTGTATTTGCTGCTATACCTACCTGATAGAAGCCCATCAGGTTATTGTTGAGGCATTTCCTGAAACAAATTAGCAGATCGGATTTTTCATCGAACTTTGTGCCGATGTAAATTGTATCGCCTAAGCGTTTTACATACATCTTATCGGGATGGGGTCTTGAATTTCCGTAAGATAGGCTTGTCAGCAAGAGGTAAATCAATAATAAAGTGACCTTTTTCATAGAATCTGAGTTGAGTTTTTATCTGTAAATCAAACCTGGTGGTTGAAAAAAGAAAAGCCTGTAAATGTTTCATTTACAGGCTTTCTATTGTTCGCCCAGCACGAACGTATTCTAACGGGTGTAAGTCCCCAACGCGCCCTAACAGCGGGAAGCGTCCAGCCAACGACAAGGGTGTTCATCGCGAGGTGTAATCTGAAGGAAGTCTTCGG
>NZ_JBFWMI010000130.1:2283-6310 GCF_050251695.1 Macellibacteroides sp. | reverse complement strand
AACTATAACATATCCGACATAAAGAAAATAAATTGAATTTTATTATGATAAACGAAGAGCTACAAAAACACATCACGGAATGTGAAAAAAAATACGGTCCGGCACCATCTCTTGAAGTACTCAATCAATGGATTGGTGAGTTTATGCAGAAACTTAACAATACCGGATTGCCTCAGTTTGAGGGTTATTCATCAACTGAAATGTTTGCAATTATTCATGGATTGTGGAATGAGAATTCTCCTGTTCAGATGCGAGAGTTATCTGAACAGGATTTCAATGCTATTCCTCTATTTTGTCAGATTAAATACATAACCGATGTTTTACATAGGGAGGGTAAAATCAAACTAACTTCTACAAAAGCAATACCTCCTAAGTTTGTCAAAGAGATGTATGAATTAGGTGTGCGTGATTGGATGATTGAAGAGGGGTATTCAAAACTAAGGAAGGAAGGCGATTCGCAATCTGTAGTCCTCACTCATATCTTACTTAAACTTATGAAAATAATAAAAGAGCAAAAAGGTGTGATGACTTTTACCAAATCCGGAGAGATGATTGCTAAAAATAATCAGAAGCTGTTTGAAGAGCTGCTTATGACTTTTACCAATAAATTCAATTTTGCCTACTTTGATGGCTACGAGAATGAATCTATTGGAGGGATGGCAAGTGGGTTTAGCTTTATTTTGTTGTCGAAATACGGGATTGAAAAACGCTCTTATAAATTCTATGCGGAGAAGTATTTCAAAGCATTCCCAGATTTACTAAAAGGTTTTGATTCTAACTATAGCACCATCAAGGAACAAGGAGCTCGTTGCTTTTCGCTACGTACATTTGAGCGGTTTATGCTTCATTTCGGATTAATTGAGTTTGAGGAAACAAAGCATCCTGAGAACGAAATATACATCACAAAGTCACAGCTATTCGATAAAATAATACAGGTTATACCTCCAAAAGATGACAAATAATACTTTTAGACTAGACATAGAACCATTCTTCGCGCAATAAAGCACGAACAGATGGAAGTATCTTTTGGACAAAAGTTTGGTATGCTAAACTTCAAAAAAAACTTCAGGATTAAACGACGCGTGTTCGCCGTGATGAACGTATCCCAATTGATTACAAAGCATTTTTGTGCCATTGATGTCGACTTCATTCACATTGGCATGTGAATGACCGTAGAGCCAGAAGTCTATTTCATTATCAAAAATAAAATCATGTAACTCGACAACGAAAGCCCTATTCAACGGACTGTTTTTGTACTGTTCAATGTTGCAGAGTTCGGTTGGCACATGATGTGTCATTACAATTTTCTTTGTTGACTTACTTTGCTGCAAAGCATTTTGCAGATAAGTCAGACAATATGCATGGATTTCATTGTAGTGCTCCGCACCAAACTTCTTTCCATTGTACACTATCCGTCTGCAATCTGCCATACCCATTTCAACTCCCCAAGCTTTATCTGGAGGAACGGGTGACCATAGTGTGGTAAAAAAGAGTTCTATATCAGCAATCACAAGCGACTGATTATTGCGATAACTGACATTCGGGCGAATTGCTTCCGTAAAGTTATCCAACGTATTTGCCAATTCATAGCCCCCATAGTATTCATGATTTCCGGGAACAATAAATGTCTGCTCAAAATTGTCCGCTGCCCAATCCCAAAAAGGATTTTTGTTTAACCTCCTGTCACCAATATAACTAATATCACCCGCCAATAAAAGAATATCACCTTTTACCGATAATCGATTTTCTTTCAAATATTTTGAGTTTTGTGAAAACTCCAAATGTAAATCGGATGCGTATTGAATCTTCATAATCCAAATGTTTTTTTGATTCTTTCGGTAAATACTTCAATGGTGATTTCGTTTCGTAAACCTAAATCTTTGCATAAACCTGCTGTTCCTATACCGTCTTTCCCGACCATCTCCAAAAACAACCTTAAATCCGTTTTCAGAGTTTCAGAAATTTCGTACGTATCACTATCGGTAAAAGTTGTAGCAATACGGAACACATCGTTTTTGTGCTTCGATATATCTTCGCTTCGCACTTGTTCGCCATTTGTTTTACGTACAGAATTGTTAATATACGCTTTCGCTTTTAGCAATACGACAGCTTCCCTATCAATAAAATTTAAATCATTCAACAGAATAGTATGCTGTACAGCATAATAATAGTACTCTTCGTCCATTAAAATAGCAGAGAAACTCGACAGATCTTCACCAATAGGAATCGGTATGAGGTGTACTCCTTTAGGCACTTTAATCATATCAGGCACTCTCGAAAACAGTTCTACCTGTAAAGGAAAACCTTCTGCCTTTGGCTTGATGAAACGATAAAATTGGGTTTTACCGGAGGATGTTTCCCACAATTCATACTGTCCTGCCCGCACAAACTCCCAAAAGCGATTAACAAAAGATTCATTCAATGCTTCTACAACAAGAATAGCATCAATATCTTTCGTTGCACGGGGATTCAAGTCTTTATCCGCCACTAATTCGTTACAGGCTGTTCCTCCTATAATAACATAGTTGTCTGCAAAATCCTTGAAATATATTCTGAATTTCACTAATCCTTTTACCATTTTCTATTATGTATTAACTCATTTATTTCTGCTGCCACCCGTTCATTGGTATCTTCCCTATAGCACAGATAGAGCGATAGTGGGTCTATATATCCGTTAATGCTCAATATGCGAGGGTTGTATTTCCACACTTCGATACGTACATCGCCTTCTAATTCGTCTATATATTCCCAATATTTTTTTTCTTTTAGTTCTTCAAATTCGGGTTTATAGATAGCGTAAGCCTCTTTCCCAGTTTCTGCGAGGAAAGTGTAGTGAGCCAGAGCAGCATCGCCCGATTGACAAAATTTTACTTTATCTTTTGAGTCGGCAAAAAACACTTTGCTGATTGGTTGTTGCATTTGGGGTTCTGCCATTGTCCATAACTGTTTTCTGTCTACTATAAATACCAAGCGCTTTTCTTTAGTGCCAATGATCTGACAAAGATTTTTAGACTTTAGTTCGGCAGCGATCTTTGTTATTGTTTTAGGTGTATAATCCAGTTTCTGGGCTATCTCTTTCAATGAGAATGGCTCTAAATATTCTTTTTGTAAATGATACAACAACAATAGTTGCGCAGATGGCGACAGGAGTTCTGGAAAAGAATGTACAGGCCTTGCATTTTCCGTCAAGCTTATTAGAAATTGCGGCAGGTATACTTGACTTTCAGGAACTATAAAGCCAATTTTCTCCTGAATCAACCGTCGTTTCAATTGAGAGCTTTGGTTGTCCATCACAAAGGCAACCGGCAAGTTCAATAGATTGGACATTGCTTGTGATTGCTTTTTTAACTGCCCAGCTGTTTTAAGATTCTCATCAACATAGGCAAGCACCAATTGATGCCCCTCTACCGTAAGCAAATAATAGTTGTAACCATATTCCAGATACATGGGTAACTTTTTCAACTGCGAGTCGGGAAGTTTTTCCAGATTTGCAGATAAGCCAACTGTTTCCTGTAGAAATTTTTGAATTCTCTTCATATAATTACCTCAATTTATCACGATTACCATATATAGGTAATCATTACAAATATAAGGTAATTATCTTTATTTGCAAAATTTATGAAAGAGATTTAATACTTACAATGTGTGACATAAATACCGTTTTCTTTTAATAGGTATTTGAGTGGGGCTATATACTTATAAGATGCTACATTTATATAAAGAGATATTTATTATACCCTGATTGTTCCTGATTCCCCTATTATTGGTCTATATTTGTCGCACAAAACAAATCTTTTATGCAAAAAACGATCAAATTATTAATTATGCTGACTGCAGTGGCGTGCGTATCACTGACAGTCAGGTCTCAGAGTGTAGAGGTAACAGGTATTAAAAAGCTTAATTCCACAACGGTTGAAGTTATTTGTAAGGATGGAAACAGGATAAGTTTCGATTTTTATGGAGATAATATCTTCCGCCTGTTCCGTGATATTCGCGGCGGATTGATCCGTAATCCGGAATCTAATCC
>NZ_JBFWMI010000130.1:0-2183 GCF_050251695.1 Macellibacteroides sp. | reverse complement strand
TATAACCGTGATTATTGGAAAGAAAATGAAAAGGGTATTCTTTTTGAGGATGGCAAACGTTATTCTGAAAGTCAGAAGGATAACGGCGGTGTGAAAGAATCGCTGAACGGGGAGTTGAATAATTATCAATTTTCGGCACGTGGGGTGATTGATCGTTATAATGCTCATGACATGCCTTTGGGTTGGATTCTTCCCAATGACGGATATGGTGCCGGATATGGACAAACAGAGACATTAGACGGTAATATTGCCAACCTCAAGTCTTTGAGCGATTATGCGCATGGAAAAGGGGTTGAAGTAGGATTGTGGACTCAGTCCGATTTACATCCTAAGGCTGGAGTAAGTGCCTTGCTTCAAAGAGATATTGTTAAAGAGGTGCGTGATGCCGGTGTAAGAGTTTTAAAAACCGATGTTGCATGGGTTGGTTCCGGCTATTCTTTTGGTCTGAATGGAATTGCCGATGTGTCCGGGATTATGACTTATTACGGAAATGAGGCGCGTCCGTTTATTATATCTCTCGACGGATGGGCAGGAACACAGCGTTATGCCGGAGTATGGTCCGGCGACCAAACCGGTGGTGTGTGGGAATATATACGTTTCCACATTCCCACATATATAGGATCAGGATTGTCCGGAATGCCAAACATATCCAGTGATATGGATGGTATTTTTGGCGGCCGTAATGCTGTGGTTAATATGCGTGACTTCCAGTGGAAGGCGTTTACTCCTATGCAGTTGAATATGGACGGATGGGGTGCTAATGAGAAATATCCCCATGCACTGGGAGAACCGGCCACATCGGTCAACCGTTGGTATCTAAAGCTTAAATCGGAGATTATGCCGTACACTTATAGCATAGCTCGTACAAGTGTTGACGGTATGCCTATGATTAGAGCGATGTTTCTGGAGTATCCAAACAAATATACGCATGGATCTGCCACTAAGTACCAATTTATGTATGGACCGGATTTTCTGGTTGCTCCAATATTTGAAGAAACCGAAGCAGACGAAGTGGGAAATGATATTCGCAATGGTATTTACCTGCCCGATGGAGAATGGGTTGACTACTTTACCGGAGAGCGTTATACAGGCGGACGTATCATTAATAATTTCAAATCTCCTTTTTGGAAACTTCCGGTATTTGTAAGAAGTGGTGCTATTATCCCTGTGACAGGCCCAAATAACAATGTTTCGGAAATCAAAAAGGATTTGAGAATGTACGATGTTTATCCTCATGGTAACTCCTCATTCTCCGAATATGATGACGATGGCCGCACTGTGGCTTATACTCGTGGATATTCTGTTACTACCGATCTGAAATCTACGCTGAACGAAAAGGGGGAAATGGTCTTTTATATTGCGGCCTCGAAGGGTCGTTTTGACGGATTTGAAAGGAATAAGTATACGGTGATTAATTTACATCCGTCTGAGAAACCCAAAAAGATATCGCTGAAAATCGGTAATTCAAAGGTAAAACTTACCGAGGTTAATTCGCTTGATGCATTTGAAAAGGGTAAGAATGTATATTTCTACGACGCTGCTCCGGAACTGAACAAGTTTGCTACCAAAGGCAGTGATTTTGCTTCTCTTTCCATTAAAGGTGGTTCAAAGTTGATGGTTAAGACGGATGTGTTTGATGTTGTTAATAATGATCTGAAGCTGACTATCGCAGATTATAAGGTTAACAAAAAAGATCATCTGTTGTCGCATACCGGAACGGTATCTGATCCTGCAAATGTGAAGACTACCGACGAAAACATAACGGCCTATACGCTTAAACCTACCTGGGATAAGCAACCGAATGCCGATTATTACGAAATAGAATTTGACGGTATGATCTATTCTACCATTCAGAATAATCACCTTACTTTTACCGGTCTTGTTCCCGAAACAACCTATTCTTACAAGATTCGCAGCGTGAACATGGATGGTGTTTCTCAATGGGATTCGTACACCGCAACGACTAAGTCTAACCCGCTGGAATTTGCTATTCAGAATATAACGGCAGAAACTTCGGTGAAAAATCAGGGTGGCCAAGGTATAAACAAGCTGTTTAACTTTGATGAGGGTGATGCATGGCATACATCCTGGAGTGAAAAGGCTGTTCCTTTTAATATTATTATTAATCTAAACAGTGTAAATCACCTTGATAAAATGGAATATCTGCCCCGTACCGATGGTGG
>NZ_JBFWMI010000129.1:0-6324 GCF_050251695.1 Macellibacteroides sp. | reverse complement strand
CTTCTCCATTCTCAAGGCATGTGTTATTATACAAAGTTTTATTCTTACTGTTATTGTCGGACAAAAAATGTTTATAAACTCCCCCACCCTCATGCTTCACTTCAATTTTAATGTGCTCGCGACTCATACACTTATCCATCGTAACTATACCGATGGACGCTTTTGAAGCTTCCGACTTACGACCGGCAATCAAAGTTCCTTCATAAAGGAGAAATGTTTGCGCAGGGGTGTCAGAATTTGGCAATACGGTAATCGTACCGGAAGTTGCATTTCGATGTTTGACAACAACAGTCGGTGTCTCTGTTTTATTCAGAAACCCTAATTGTCCAAGTAATGAAACCGCAATAGGTTTTGTACATTTTGGACATTTAAATGATTCAATCGTAGACGGGATTTTAGCCTCGTCTATTTTAAGCCCAACTTTACAATATGGACATTTGATTGAAATCATAACATAAAGGATGCGTCTGAATCGTCTAGATCAATTGAAGACATATCAATAACATCTGCATCGGTCATGAAGACTGTGTCATCTGATAGTGTAATCAAATCAGATCCGGACATATCATCATCCAACATGACTGCATCAAATGAAAGAGTATCACTCTCAACATCTACAATAAAGCTCTCTGAGGCATCCATAAAGTCACCATTATCAATTGTGACAAATGTGTATTCTTCTGCTTTTTCCATATCTTTAATTATTATTTACAACGCAAATGTACGAAAAGAATTCTGTAATAAACAAGCCGGATCGGGACCTTAATCCAACTACAGGCATTCTTGTACAAAAGGCATGTTTTTCGATACGAACAATTAGAAGCTAACCCATTTGGCCTTACAGGAAGGAACCGGACATTGTTTTTTGTTACGTAGAGATTCCCACGGAATTTCACCAAGGAAGGTGCCGCATTTGGGACAAACATAATCATTTTTGAACTGATTTGAAATATCTTGAAGAAGCTGAGGTATTTTGGCCGACTGCTTGGCACCCATATAAATTCCAATCGTAGGGGCGCAAATAGCTAAGGAGAGACTTAATCCGAAAAGCTGCGGTGTTCCGTTTCCCCAAAAACCGACAGCAATACCCACAACGCCAGGCAACGCAAAGGGCAACGACTGAAATAATCTTGTTTTAAATTGATTGTTGGATTGGATTTTGATTTTTACGCTGATGTATTTTTCGTATACATCTTTCAATGAATTAAAGTCTTCGCTGTAATCATTAACAGATCTTAATGCACTCTTAATATCTAAAACGTATTTATCACCTAAGATAATTGAATCCGAAGAACAAATTTTCTTCTTTACAACCTGACAACCATTCACATACGTTCCATTGGTCGATTGAATATCTTCAATAAACCATCCTTGTTCGTTTCGAAGCAAGTAAGCATGATGCCTGCTTACATGGTCGTCGTTCACAATATAGTCATTATCACTGGCTTTTCCTATTCGTATTATCATCTCATTGCATAATAATAAGATTAATTTTACATTTTTGCATCTTCACGGATCTCATTTTCAAGAGAATCTTTCAGCACTTTTAACGGATCTTTCGAAATAATCAACTCTCGGGCTTTACCTTCTGCAGTGAGCAACAAAAGCTTTTGTCTTGGCAGGTTTATTTGCAAAATATGGTTCTTGTTGATTATATGACTTTTACCAACTCTCATCAGTATCATTTTACATCCTGTAACCTGCTTTTCAAGTATCTCTTCTATCTTACCAATATTAATTGCAAAAGTAAATTGAATCCCGTTATTTAAAATCAACTTGGTATAATTACGATCTGCTTCGAAATAAAGAATTTGTTCAATTCTTATTCTCAACAACTCATCTCTTGTTTTAATAATTAAATATCTATCCATTGCCGGGCTAAATTAATGTTCACCGCGAACAAATATAGACATTATTTTTTATTGATTAACAAAATTACAATAAAAAAAATAATCCTCGTAAACTATTGTTATTTGTTACAAAAACAATCACAAATAAAACAGTTTACGAGGATAAGAACTAAATATCCTATAGATTAACCTTCAATCGCTGCCTGAGCCGCTGCCAATCGGGCAATAGGAACACGGAAAGGAGAACAAGAAACATAATTCAGTCCAACTCTGTGACAGAACTTAACAGACGAAGGCTCACCACCATGCTCGCCGCAGATTCCGCACTTTAAATCCGGACGAATGGAGCGACCTTTTTCAGTTGCCATTCTTACAAGCTGACCGACACCTTCCTGATCCAGCACCTGGAATGGATCTACCTGAAGTATTTTCTTATCCAGATAAACCGGCAGGAATGAAGCTATATCGTCACGCGAATAACCAAAGGTCATCTGTGTTAAGTCATTGGTTCCAAACGAGAAAAACTCGGCGGAAGAAGCAACCTTGTCGGCTGTAAGCGCTGCACGGGGAACCTCTATCATCGTACCTACAGTAAACTCTATGCTGTCACCCTTTTCCGCAAACAGTTTTTTTGCCGTAGCACGGATTACAGCCTCTTGCTGCTGGAATTCAATCACATTGCCAACCAGCGGAACCATTATCTCCGGATAAGTATGAATACCCTCAGCCTTTAATTCAAGTGCAGCACCTAATATAGCCAAAGTCTGCATTTCCGTAATTTCGGGATAGGTGTTCCCCAAGCGGCAACCACGGTGTCCCAACATCGGGTTTTGTTCTGAAAGCGATTCAACTCTTTCCTGAATTTTCTTTACAGAAACACCCATCATAGCAGCCATATCTTCCTGTCCTTTCAGATCATGCGGAACAAATTCATGCAATGGAGGATCCAACAAACGCACTGTAACAGGACAACCATCCATCGCTCTGAAAATTCCTTTAAAGTCGGCCTGCTGATAGGGAAGAATCTTGGATAATGCCTTAACTCTGCCTTCGGTATCTTCCGAAAGAATCATTTCACGCATAGCCTTTATCTTTTCACCTTCAAAGAACATATGCTCCGTCCTGCACAACCCTATACCCACAGCCCCAAAATTTCTTGCAATCTGTGCATCAAACGGAGTATCCGCGTTGGTGCGAACCTTTAATTTTGTATACTTATCGGCCAATGTCATCAACTCCCGGAAATCATCCGACAGCTCTGCCTCCTTCGTTTGGATTTGTCCTAAGTACACCTCTCCGTTCGAACCGTTCAAGGATATATAATCGCCCTCTTTCAATACTAAATCTCCCACTTGTATGGTTTTATTCTTGTAGTCGATCTTCAGCGCTCCGGCACCCGAAACACAACACTTACCCATTCCTCTGGCAACTACCGCCGCATGAGACGTCATACCACCGCGTGCTGTAAGAATCCCTTGCGCAACAGCCATACCGGCCAAGTCTTCCGGCGAGGTTTCAATACGTACCATAATAACCTTATGCCCTTTGGCATGCCATTCGGCGGCATCATCAGCAAAGAAAACAATCTGTCCGGTAGCGGCACCCGGTGAAGCGGGTAATCCTTTAGCAATAACAGGAGCAACCTTCAATGCTTTTTTATCAAACACAGGATGCAATAATTCATCCAATTTGTTGGGCTCGACACGAAGCAATGCTGTTTTTTCATCAATCATACCCTCTCTCAACAAGTCCATGGCAATCTTCACCATGGCAAAGCCGGTACGCTTACCGTTACGGGTCTGCAAAAACCAAAGCTTACCTTCCTGAACGGTAAACTCCATATCCTGCATATCCTTATAATGGTTTTCAAGTTTAGTCTGCAGTACATCCAATTCGGCATAAATTGAAGGCATAGCTTCTTCCATAGACGGATATTTTGCCAAACGCTCTTCTTCCGATACACAAGCCAATTCTGCCCAGCGTTGCGAACCCACCTTCGTAATTTGCTGAGGAGTACGAATTCCGGCAACCACATCTTCACCCTGCGCATTAATCAGATATTCACCATTGAATAAATCTTCTCCACTACCGGCATCACGCGAAAAGCAAACTCCGGTTGCTGAAGTTTCACCCATATTACCAAATACCATGGCCTGCACATTCACAGCTGTACCCCATTCGGCAGGAATACCTTCCATTTTACGATACAGAATAGCCCGGTCGTTCATCCATGAGTCGAACACCGCACATATGGCACCCCACAGCTGATCATAGGCAGAGGTTGGGAAATCGTGACCTGTTTGATTTTTTACAGCTTTCTTAAATTTAGATACCATTAATTTAAGGTCGTCAACACTTAATTCATTATCAAGCTTAACACCTCTTTCTTCCTTCAGTTCTTCAATAATCTCCTCAAATGGATCGATATCCTCTTTATTAACCGGTTTCATCCCCAACACCACATCGCCGTACATTTGTACAAATCTGCGGTAAGAGTCCCAAGCAAACCGGGGATTATTAGTCTTACGGATCAATCCTTCCACAACTTCGTCGTTCAAACCCAGGTTAAGGATTGTATCCATCATGCCCGGCATGGAAGCTCTTGCTCCGGAACGTACCGAAACCAACAATGGATTTTCAATATCTCCAAAAGTAGCATTCATCAATTGCTCAATATTAGCAATCGCATTTTTCACATCCTCCTGTAAAAGGGAGACTACTTTATCTCTACCCAGTTCATAGTATTCTAAGCAAACTTCTGTGGTGATTGTAAAACCTGGAGGAACCGGAACTCCAATCAAATTCATTTCGGCAAGGTTGGCACCTTTTCCCCCCAATAGATTTTTCATATTGGCTTGTCCTTCGGCTTTTCCGTTTCCAAAGGTGTAAACGCGTTTCTTGTTCATAATCATTGTTATTTTTTGATTTTAGGTTGTTTTGCTACTTCTGGTTTGCAATAATGCAAATATAACTTAATTAATGACTGTATATGTAAAAGCCTAAAATAATTTTATGTGTTTTACAACCTCAATCTATAACTGGTATATAGTAAATTCGTATATTTGCGTGGCGAAAATTATAAAATAAAAGACATTGGCAAGAAATAAGAAACCGTTACCCATTTTTGAACAGGTAACCATCACAGATGTAGCCGCAGAAGGTAAAGCCATCGCAAAGGTAAACGACCTCGTAGTTTTCATTCCTTTTGTAGCACCGGGAGATGTTGTAGACATCCAGATTACTCGCAAGAAACACAGTTATGCAGAAGGTAAAGCCATCCGTTTTCACTCCTATTCCGATAAAAGATCGACTCCATTTTGTGAACACTTCGGAACATGCGGAGGATGTAAATGGCAACATCTGCCCTACGAAGAACAGTTAAAATACAAACATAAACAGGTAACAGACAATCTTACCCGTATTGGAAAGATAGCACTGGGTGAGGTCTATCCTATTTTAGGATCAGAAAAGACAACCTATTACCGCAACAAACTGGAGTTCACTTTTTCGAATAAAAAATGGCTTACGGAAGCCGAAATCGGTTCGGACAAGTCGTTTGACTGTATGAATGCCGTAGGATTTCATATTCCGGGTATGTTCGATAAAGTGCTCGACATAAACCAATGTTGGCTGCAGAGCGAACTATCAAATCAAATTCGTCTAAGCATACGTAATTATTGTCTTTCGCACGAAGGTTATCCTTTTTTCGATCTACGTAATCAGGATGGGCTGATGCGCACCTTGATTGTACGCACAGCGTCGACCGGCGAAATCATGGTTATTGTTGTTTTCTACAAAGACGAACAAGACAAGATAAATGAATTGCTTACGTATGTTGCCGAGCAATTTCCGCAAATAACCTCCTTGCTATACATTATTAATAGTAAGTGCAACGACACAATCACCGATCAGAAAGTGGAAGTCTTCAAAGGCAAGGATCATATTATTGAAGAGATGGAAGGACTTAAATTCAAGGTAGGTCCCAAATCATTCTATCAGACCAACAGCGATCAAGCCTACAATTTATATAAGATAACGCGTGATTTTGCCGGATTAACAGGCAACGAAATGGTGTACGACCTTTATACCGGTACCGGAACCATTGCCAATTTCGTTTCAAGTCGCGCAAAGAAAGTTATAGGAATCGAATATGTACCCGAAGCGATTGAAGATGCCAAAGTAAACGCAGCTCTCAATAACATTGAGAACACGCTGTTCTTTGCAGGAGACATGAAAGATATACTTACGCAAGAATTCATTGCCCTGCATGGTAAACCGGATGTGATCATCACCGATCCGCCCCGTGCCGGAATGCATGACGACGTAATTGACACAATCCTTTTTGCCGAACCCCGGCGAATTGTCTACGTAAGCTGTAATCCTGCTACGCAGGCAAGGGACCTCGGACTTCTTGACGTTAAATACGAAGTAAAAAAGGTACAACCTGTTGATATGTTCCCCCACACCCATCACG
>NZ_JBFWMI010000128.1:0-6440 GCF_050251695.1 Macellibacteroides sp. | reverse complement strand
GAAGTCCAAGTTAGCTTTGTATTGGAATTTCAGGAATTCAGCAATTTTATAACTTATACCAACATTACCATAGACACGGTTACGTGAGTCATTCTGATAATTCATATAACGACTCCAATATGGGTTGTTACTGTAGTTGGGTGTAGCATCATCCCAAGCTACACGGTTCCATGTTGCCTGCGTTCCATCCGGCATTTGATATAAAGATTTCAATTCCTTCATATCCAATTCGCGGTGTCCCCACTGAATGAATTTCTGCATTACGTTGTTATCACCATAACCTGTTTCTGAACGACCTTTTGCTGCCGAATTGAAATAAGTTACATTCGTGAAAAGTTCCAAACGCTTGTCGGCACTTGTTGTTGAGGCCGATACATTGAAAATATTTTTCTTCAATGAGCTGTTTGGCATAAATCCCTTCAAATCAGAATTGGTATAAGATATACGAGCTGAAGCTCTGTCGGTTGCCTGAGCTACAGATACGTTGTTTGTAAATACAACACCGGTTTCAAAAAATGAATCGATATCATTTGCAGGAGTCTGCCATTTAGACGTTGTAGGATTACCAACTTTACCTCCGGCTTCCCATTTTGCTAAATCGTACCATGAAAGAATTTCCTGACCTTCATATTTATCACCCCAACTTTCGTCGGTTGCCATATCAGGATATTGATATTCTTTTCCATTAATTTTAACGGTTTCAAATCCATAACCACCACCATAGAGTTTCTGCATCTTTGGCATCTTATTAACGACTTCAAAACCTAAAGAGCTATTGAATGTTACACCGTAACCTTCTCCTTTTTTCCCTTTTTTAGTTGTAATCATTACCACCCCGTTGGTTGCACGTGAACCGTAAAGTGCAGAAGCATTAGGACCTTTCAATACTGAAATATTTTCAATATCATCCGGGTTTAAGTCTTGAATAAGGTTACCATAGTCGTAACCGCCAGCACCTCTGGCCGCATTAGTAGAGTTGAAATCGGTTCCTTCAATAGGTACACCATCGATAACAAACAAGGGTTGGTTGTTTCCGGATATTGATTTTACACCGCGAATAATTACTTTTGAAGATCCACCCATAGAACCTGCTCCTCCCTGAATCTGAAGACCGGCCACCTTACCTTGTAAAGCGTTGATTGGGTTACTTACACCGCCACGTGCCTTAAGCATTTCATCTCCTTTTACTTCTGATACTGCATAACCCAGGGCTTTTTTCTCACGGGAGATACCCAAAGCGGTTACAACAACCTCATCCAGATTTTGAGTATCTGCTTTCAATAGAACACGTACATTGGGAGCAATAGCTACTTCTTGTGCTGCCATACCAATGTAAGAAATCACCAGCGTTTTTGCTGCTGAAGGAACGCTTAAACTAAATTTACCATCATAGTCTGTTACAGTTCCAGTAGTTGTTCCTTTAACAATTACCGACGCTCCAATGACTGGCTGATCGTCTTCGGCTGAAATAACAGATCCTGTTATCTCCCGCGTCTGAGCGGTTGCCAATCCAATGCCTATCAAAAGGCATAAAAATAGAAAAGTCAACTTTTTCATAGACATACTTTTAACATTTAACTTATAAATACACACACTTTAGCTTAATTTTATTAAAATGCAAAAGTAATATAAAAAAATAGCAAACAACATTTTAAAGTCATTTTTTCTAATTTTTTGTTATTATTTTATCAAATATCAAATCATTTTGACTACTATAAGAAGCTTTTTACTAATAATATGATTTTTATCAAATTTCAATTTATAAGTAACATTATTACTTTATATATTTCATTTATCTAACATTATGACATATTGATAGATATACTTTCTATTTTATTTGATTAACAGGGCTCAACAATCGTTAACAAACCACTTTAAAGGCGGTTTGATTACAAAAAGACAGGGGTTGTTACAAAATTAATTGTAACAACCCCTAAAAGGATTCATCTTGAGATGTTTATAATTTTTACTTTACGCAGGTACCTTGTCCAGGTGCAATTGCATCTGCTTTCGTTATTATGACTTCTTTTACACCGGCTTCAATTGCCTGAAAAGAATTTTCAAGTTTCGGAATCATTCCTCCCTGAATAATACCTTCTGTTACCAATTGTGTAAAGGTGTTTCGATTTATAAGAGGAATCAGCGTATTGTCATCGTTTTCATCCCTCAAGACACCTTTCTTTTCAAAACAATAAACTAAGGTAACATCGAATGAAGTAGCAAGAGCTTTGGCAGTCTCTCCCGCAATGGTATCTGCATTTGTATTGAGCATATTGCCCTCTTTATCGTGAGTTAAAGGAGCTAATACAGGAACAATACCCTGTTTAATCAACGATACGAGTAAAGTTGCATTAACCTCTTTCACATCACCCACATATCCGTAATCGACAGTTGTTACCGGGCGCTTCTCTGAACGAATCAGATTCATATCTGCTCCGGTCAACCCTAATGCATTTACATTTAATGATTGTAATCCGGCAACAATACTTTTATTTACAAGTCCGCCATAAACCATGGTAACTACTTTAAGTGTTTCGGCATCGGTAATTCGCCTGCCTTCTACCATTTGGCTTTCAATACCCAACTGAGAAGCAATTTTAGTTGCCGATCGACCTCCTCCGTGTACTAATATCTTGTAACCCTCCAAAGCGGAGAAATCTTGTAAAAGCTTACGCAGCGTAGCTTCTTCTTCAACGATTTTCCCACCTACCTTTATTATTGTAAGCTTATCCATTAATATGTGAATTAATATAATTTTGATGCAAAGTTAAGATATTTCGAAAGATTTACATACATTTGCAGCCATGAATGCGGTAGTAGCTCAGTTGGCAGAGCGTCGGCTTCCCAAGCCGAAGGTCACGGGTTCGACCCCCGCCTACCGCTCGAACATAAAAAAACCGTCCTATTCTCACGAACAAGACGGATAACCTAATCTAACTTAATTCTAATACCATGAAAAAACACTATATCCTTAAAACAGTATCGTAATAAAAAAGTTCAAACACTTATATATTTTATCTCTTATTTACTTTTTTTCCAAATAAAGAGATATATTTATTTCTTTCACCTATAGTATAACTGGAAAATATTACATAAATCGTATTGATGATGAAACTTATTACAGAGCATTTACTCGATGAGACAACAGCTAAGGCAAAAGCGAATCCTCGCTTGCGAATGAATTATAATTTCCACGAAGAGTTGGACGATCCCGTAAACAGGTTACTAAATGCCATGGAGCCAGGTACCTACTTGCGCCCCCACAGGCATCTCAATCCGGATAAAGACGAAGTATTTATTCTCCTTAGAGGTAAAGCTGCGGTATTTATTTTTGATGAGGTTGGAAATGTAACTGAATCGATCATTCTTTCGCCAGCTGAAGGAATGTATGGCGCAGAGATAAAAGCAGGAGTATGGCATGGAATGGTGGTTCTTGAATCCGGTTCAGTAATTTATGAGGTGAAACAAGGACCATTCGCCCCATTATCTGCAGACAATCTGGCTCCCTGGAGTCCTGCTGCTGAAGACAAAGATGCAGCCGATGCATATATAAAGAAACTGGAATCACTTCTTATTAAGTAATCCCAGTCTCCGTTTATCATTTGTTATCGTGAAAAACAAGCATCTGACAATGTTTGCAATCAAACTCCAGTTTCAGACGTGTATCTTTATAAACTAAATAAAAGGGCTCTTTCCAAGGGCTCTTTTGTTTTTGATGTACCGGGCACCACCCCATACTGTAACGGATGCAATGCTTTGTAAACATCAAGGGTACCTCTTTCAAAGGTTTCGCCTCGAATGCCGGCGCAATTCTCTCTACTCCGTGAGTTTCGTAGAATGTCTGCGCTTTACTGTTATACACATTTCCCAAATAGGTGAGCTCTTTGACGGGGTAGGAAAAATTTATTTGATTGTTGGAATGCTTTACAAGCTCACGCTTAGAGGAAATGATTCGAACCTGAAGAAGCTTTTCAATTACTTCCCTCCGCATTTCGGCGATTATAGAAGATGGAACAAACCAATTACCAGTGGTGTTCACCTTTATATCTGCTGCCTTGAAGATTGTTCCTCCCAGTTTTTGAAGTTGCGTGCGGATATTATCCTCCTGAGGTTTACGGGCAAGCTCCTTATCAAATGCATAAGTAACCATGGCCCGACAACCGGTTTCGTCGGTAGCCGACAATGTAAAACCAAAAGCATTATCAGAAAATTCGATTGAGACGTCTATTTTTCTTTCTGCCGAAGGCTTTTCAAGAAGCTTTTCAAAAGCATGATCGTAATTACGGTATAAGATAGTTTTTGGAGATATCCGGGGCATCTCTAGTGGGAATACCCGGTTTTCTTCTACCCTGTTTACACGAAATCCTTCCAGGTTGCCTTCAGAATTAAAAAATATAAGTCCGTCGCCATTGGATAATTGCTTTGTCCCGGCTATGGTAAAGGAATTCCCTTTTAACTCTTTTACGGTTCCTACCCTTTCACCCACCGACTTGGGGGTATCGAATGAGGTAATATCTTTTTGCCGTTGCTGAAGAAAAAAGGAGGTAAAACCTCTGTTGAAACTTTTTTCGGCTATCGGTTCAAAGGTATAGGTTTCGTGACCTACCGATGCTCTTTTGTATTCGGGACGCTTTGCAAACAGGGCATCTAATTTCTTACGGTAATAGGCTGTAATATTTTTAACGTAGGATACGTCCTTAAGCCGTCCTTCTATTTTCAATGAGGTTACACCTGCATCCAACAAACCTTCCAGATGTTGCGACTGATTCAGATCCTTCAAGGACAACAAGTGTTTATCTTTCAATATTTCGTTTCCTTCGGCATCCAACATAGTGTAGGGTAACCGGCAATATTGAGCACATTCACCTCTGTTGGCACTACGTCCGCTTAAAGCAGAACTGATGTAACACTGCCCACTGTAACTTACACACAACGCCCCATGAACAAATACTTCAAGGGGAACTGTTGTTTCAGATGCGATGGCATGTATTTCATTTAATGATAATTCACGGGCAAGTACCACCTGTGTAAAACCTGCATCTTGCAGAAATTTCACTTTGGCAGGCGTACGGTTGTCGGTCTGCGTACTTGCATGTAAAGGGATTGGAGGTAAATTAAGCGATAGTATTCCCATATCCTGAACAATCAGGGCATCTGCACCTGCACGATATAGTTCCCAGATAATTGTTTCGGCATCAGGAAGCTCTTCATCTGTCAGAATTGTATTAAAAGCAACATATATTCTGGCTCCAAACTGATGCGCATACGAGCATAGAGTCCGGATATCTTCCAACGTATTACCTGCTGCTGCACGGGCACTGAATTTTGGAGAACCTATATATACGGCATCGGCTCCATGATTAATGGCTTCAATACCACATTGTAAATCTTTGGCAGGAGCCAGGAGTTCAATTGAACGGACTTTAGGCATGTTATAAATTTCCCAGATTTTTGATATCTTCTATATTGTACGGTGTCTCCTGATAGACGAAATAATTGAGCCAGTTTGTAAATAACAAATTGGCATGACCACGCCAGCGTACCAAGGGCCCTTGAGCAGGATCGTCGTTTCTGTAATAATTACGTGGAACTTCAATATCCATACCTTTCGCAACATCGCGAAGATACTCTTCGTTCAACGTGTTGGGAGAATATTCAGAGTGTCCTGTGATAAAAAACTCGCGGCCACCACGTGCCATAACCATGTAAACTCCAGACTCACTACTCTCCGACAATAACGTAAGCTCCGGAACATTCAAGATATCTTCTTTTCTGATTTCAGTATGTCTGCTATGCGGAACAAAAAATTCATCGTCGAAACCTCTGAAGATTGGATTCGATGCGTCGTTTAGTGTATGTTTAAATACACCAAACATCTTTGCAGGTAATTCGTATTTGGGAACGCCATGGAAATGATACAAACCTGCCTGAGCAGCCCAACAGATATAAAGTGTAGATGTTACATGTGTATGTGCCCAGTTAAAAATCTGGGTTACCTCATTCCAATAATTAACATCTTCATACTCCATCAATTCGACAGGGGCTCCGGTAATGATCATTCCATCGTAATAATCGTTTGCAATTGTTTCGAAATCTTTATAGAATTCTTCCATATGCTCGATTGGCGTATTCTTAGGCGTATGACACGATATTTTGAGAAAATCCAATTCTATCTGCAACGGACTGTTGGATAGTAAACGGATAAAATCAGTCTCAGTCGTTATTTTTAGCGGCATTAAGTTAAGCACAACCATGCGAAGCGGACGAATATCTTGTTCGGATGCGCGTAGCGAGTCCATTACAAATATATTTTCCTTCTTGAGCAACTCAATGGCCGGCAGATTCTTCTGTAAATTTAATGGCATAATTCTATCAATATTTAGCTGGCAAAGTTACACAATAAAATTGAATATTATAATATGATACGCAATGGCCATCCG
>NZ_JBFWMI010000127.1:0-6541 GCF_050251695.1 Macellibacteroides sp. | reverse complement strand
GTTGATATGTAAATCTTTCAAAGAACTCTTGTTTGTTGCATTTTCAACCGTTTTGATCCGGTGTGAAAGCGGGTGCAAAGATAAGACTTTTTATTTTAAACCACCAAATGTTTTCGGAAGTTTTTTTAAAAAGTTTCGGGCCATTTCAATGCCGCTGCAGGATTCTTGCTTAGCCTCGCTAACCTCACCTTATGCTATCCATTTAAATTCCCTCATCATGTTGCCGTGCCGTTCTCTCTTGAATGCGGGTGCAAAAGTAGTGCTTTACAACATACACTCCAAACCTTTTGCAAACTATTTTTACAAGGATTTTAGCACACTTACCCTTAAACCCTGAATACCCGCACATTACACACCAAACTTTTTTTCAATCACCCTACATCCCGTTTTGAACCCATTTCCTCTCGCGTACATTATATATATTAAGAGAATGTGCAATACAGCGTGCATAAGGAACGTTTCAGCATATAACAGGAGAAAATACGGCTCTCTTGTCAATTAGTGCTCAAAAAAAGTGAAGATAACATCGTTGACATTACAAAAAAATCTCTTCTCTGAAAAAATAAATCCTAAAACAGCATAAAAGAACATCCCTACACCTCTACCTAGGTTATTTAAAACCCCAAACGAAATAGTAATATTTTCAGATCATAACACTAATTTGTCCGTATCCTTTGAAAAAATACTTAGTCTATCATTGAACTAAATTCCAATATTTTGGAAATCGATATATTTAACTTTGAAACAAGGTTCCCATATCTTTTAAAACCCTCAATAAACAATGAAAAACAATCTAATAGCATTTATAAAAAATCCCAGGTACTTTTCATTTTAAAAGTCATAACATTTTCTCCAAAAAGTATATACTTTCTGAAGAAAATGTACCTGCAAATTTTTGCTTAAGAGAAAAGTTACGGAGACTAAAGTCAAAAATCGCACATCAAACAAGCCAGAATCGCTATGGCAATGGTACAATCAAGATTATATTCTATCTTAAACCAAATTATTATACATAATATTTGGTACTTTGTTTACTCTATACTATTTTTGTTTCGTTTATATATGATTTCCATTTCCACACACAAATATCTATATCTGATATTTTCGAAATAATACAAAACATATATAGCCTTAAATCGAAATTATAGATAAATATAGAAGAATGATTGTTTTCATTCTATTACAGATTGTCATTTCATTCAATAAAAGTAACTTTATAAATCATTTATGATGATAAACTTCTTGAAACCGGCAGCTCATAAGCCATCCTTGGATAATGAAGCAATAGATCCGACATATAAGAAACTCAGATTACAAGTCTTTATCGGTATTTTCGTAGGATACGCCGGTTATTATCTGGTAAGAAAGAATTTTACTCTTGCCATGCCTTATTTAGTAGAAATGGGATTTGATAAAGGAGACCTCGGACTGGCTCTTTCTGCTAATGCGATAGCATACGGATTTTCCAAATTCTTAATGGGAGGCGTGTCAGACCGAAGTAATGCAAGGTTTTTTCTACCTTTAGGTCTTATTCTATCTGCTTTAATCACCTTCCTGATTGGAACAAGTGCTGGCATATCGTCCATATCTACCATGTTTATTCTTCAATTTCTGATCGGATGGTTTCAGGGGATGGGATGGCCTCCCTGCGGTAGAGTTATGACACACTGGTTTTCGGTAAAGGAACGGGGTACCAAAATGGCCATCTGGAATGTGGCACATAATGTAGGAGGAGGTATGGTTGGAGCGATGACAGCCTATGGTATTCTATGGTTTGGCTCCTGGCAGGCAGGTATTTTCTGGTTTCCCGCCGTAGTTGCCATACTAATATCCTTGCTAGGCTTGCTCTTGATACGGGATACTCCCCAGTCGTGCGGACTACCTCCAATAGAAAAATACAGGAATGAGTATCCCAAAAATTACTCAGCGAGTTCGGAGAAAGAGCTATCTGCAAAGGAAATCTTCTTTAAATATGTGCTCAATAATAAAATACTCTGGTATATCGCCATTGCAAATGCTTTTGTGTATCTGGTTCGTTATGGTGTACTTGACTGGGCGCCAACTTATCTGAAAGATGTGAAAGGATACGATATCAAAGAAGTCGGATGGGCTTATTCTGCCTACGAATGGGCAGCTATACCGGGAACACTCATTTGTGGGTGGCTTAGTGACAAGATTTTTAAGGGCAGAAGAGCTATTACAACTATGATATATATGGTATTAGTCGCTCTGTTTGTGGTAATCTACTGGAAAAACATGGACAACCGGCTACTGGACAGTATTGCGCTTATTGCTATCGGCTTCCTAATTTATGGGCCGGTAATGCTTATAGGGGTGCAAGCGCTGGACTTAGCCCCCAAAAAAGCTGCCGGAACAGCAGCAGGACTAACAGGGTTCTTCGGGTATTTCTTTGGAACCGCCATTTTAGCCAATATAGTTATGGGATATGTAGTTGAACATTTGGGATGGGATTGGGGATTTTTCATATTACTATCTGCCTGCGCATTGTCCTTTTTGTTTATTGCATTTACCTATAAAGAAGAACAGTATCTGATAAAACAGGAAAAAAAGGCCGTAAAGATTGAATAGCCTGCTGCCTAAATAAGATATAAGCTGATAACGAAACATACTGTTGGCTTGTTGACCCAGATCGAGGTTTGTTTTGATGGAAAAAACTTGAATAAAAAAAGCCTGCTTATTCTGTAAAAGATAAGCAGGCTTTAGTATCTGGTTTTATGACAATTACAAACCGAATGCCTCTTTAATCTGATCTACATAATCAAGCTTCTCCCAAGTGAAAAGCTCCACTTCACAGATTACCGGAGCCGTGTTGTAACGTGAATTAAATTCTTTGATTACAACCTGAGGGGTACGTCCCATGTGTCCGTACGAAGCTGTTTCGAAATAGATAGGATTACGTAATTTCAACCGGTCTTCAATCGCTTTAGGTCGCATGTCGAACAAGTTCCATACTTTTTCAGCAATTTCTCCATCCGTAAGCTTAACATTGGAACGGCCGTAGGTATTGATAAAGATATTCATTGGCTTTGCCACACCAATGGCATAGGATACCTGTACAAGAACCTCGTCGGCCACCCCTGCTGCCACCAGATTCTTGGCAATATGACGCGCTGCATATGCAGCAGAACGGTCAACTTTGGAAGGATCCTTTCCGGAGAAAGCTCCACCACCGTGCGCTCCCTTACCTCCGTAGGTATCTACAATGATTTTTCTTCCGGTAAGACCTGTATCTCCATGAGGGCCACCAATCACAAACTTTCCGGTAGGATTTACATGATAGGTAATTTTATCAGTAAACAAGGCCTGCACCTGAGGAGGGTATTGCGCCATGACGCGGGGAATCAATAAAGATTTCACATCAGCGGCAATTCTATCTTGCATTGCTTTATCGGCTGCATCTTTAGCTGCCTTACTTTCGTCGGCAGGAAGAACGAATTCATCGTGCTGCGTAGAGATTACAATGGTATCGATACGTAAAGGAGTTCCATTATCGTCGTATTCGATGGTAACCTGACTTTTAGCATCCGGACGCAGATAAGGCATTTTTTCTATTTCATTCTTACGTATAAATGCTAGTTCTGATAATAAGGAATGTGATAAATCAAGGGCCAACGGCATGTAGTTTTCTGTTTCGTTGGTTGCATATCCAAACATCATACCCTGGTCGCCCGCACCCTGATTGTAAGGATCCTGGCGTTCAACACCCCGGTTGATATCACCGCTTTGTTCATGTATGGCCGAAAAAACACCGCAAGATTTAGCTTCGAACTGGTATTCACTCTTCGTATAACCAATCCGCTCAATTACAGCACGGGCCACTTCCTGCACATCAACGTATGCACTAGATTTAACTTCTCCAGCCAGAACAACCTGTCCGGTTGTTACAAGTGTTTCGCAAGCAACTTTAGAGCTCTTGTCGTATGCAAGAAACTCATCAAGCAAAGCATCCGATATCTGATCGGCTACTTTATCGGGGTGTCCTTCAGACACCGATTCGGAGGTAAATAAATAACTCATTTTTATATAATTAAGTATATTATATTTTGAACTGAGAGCAGGTAGATGAGGCAGATGCAATAGAAAGGAATAAGAACTTTGATTTTAGCATTTTTTCCCGTGGTTGCAAGCATACAAATCTATCCACATCAGTTCGGGTGCAAAGATACAAACTAATTTCAGGATACAAACAAACCTTTCTGTTTTTCAAAACAATTAAGAATTCGCTTGGCTATTATTCGTCGGAAGTGCTAAATATAATTCACCTATGGAACGATTAAGAACCGGATGAATACAGGTATGAGCAATCTCCGAGAGGGGACCCAGAACAAAGCTACGTTGATGCATCAATGGATGCGGCAACGTAAGAAGAGGTGTATCTATCACCCAATCGTCGTACATTAATATATCAATATCGATAACACGGTCGTGATATTCGCCTTCACTTTTTTGCGAACGGCCCATATCACGTTCTATCTCCTGTGTTAATGCCAGAATCTCATAGGGAGAAAGAGTTGTCTCCATCATGAGCGCAGCATTTAAAAAATTATTTTCGGAAACAAACCCCCAAGGGGTAGTTTCATATAAATCAGAAAGGGCGAGTATACTCCCCACCCTTTCTGATAAAAGCGCCACGGCAGTAATCATATTATTACGCTTGTCGCCTATATTTGCTCCGAGACTAAAATATACAACTGCCATTATAAATCAGATGATTAACATGGCATCACCATAAGCCCCAAAACGATATTTCTCTTTTAAAGCCACATCATAAGCATCCATAATCAGATCGTATCCTCCAAAAGAAGCCGTCATCATCAACAAAGTTGAAAGCGGCATATGGAAATTTGTTACCATGCTTGTTGCAACACTGAAATCGTATGGAGGGAAGATAAATTTGTTGGTCCACCCTTCAAACTCCTTCAAATGGCCATCCGTACTTACAGCAGTCTCAATGGCACGCATAACAGAGGTGCCCACAGCACAAATCTGGTTGTTGCTGTCTTTCGCCTCGTTCACTGTTTTCACCACTTCTGCGTTCACAACCATCTGCTCGGAATCCATTTTATGCTTGGTAAGATCCTCCACATCGATTTCGCGGAAGTTACCTAAGCCCGAATGAACAGTCAGGAATGCAAACCGACAATCCTTGATTTCAAGACGTTTCATCAATTCACGGCTAAAATGTAGTCCTGCAGCCGGAGCCACAACCGCGCCTTCTTCCGATGCATAGATATTTTGATACCTTTGTTCGTCGTCTTCTTCAACTTCACGTTCAATATACTTTGGAAGCGGAGTCTCACCTAAGGCGTATAGAGCCTTTTTGAACTCGTCGTGATTACCATCGAAAAGGAAGCGCAACGTACGTCCACGTGAGGTCGTATTATCTATCACCTCGGCAACCATAGAATCATCTTCTCCAAAATACAGTTTATTCCCGATACGGATTTTACGAGCCGGATCCACCAGGACATCCCATAATCTCAGTTCTTCATTCAATTCCCGCAACAAAAATACTTCAATCCGGGCTCCAGTCTTTTCTTTATTTCCATACAACCGGGCAGGAAATACCTTTGTATTGTTAAAAATAAAAACATCTTTGGGTCCGAAATACTCTAAAATGTCTTTGAAGACTCTGTGCTCAATTTCTCCCGTTTTGCGATGAACTACCATTAATCTGGATTCATCCCTGTTTTTGGCTGGTTGCAGTGCAATCAATTCCGACGGCAAATTAAATTTGAATTTAGAAAGCTTCATACGGTGCTATATTAATTTTCGTTTATTATTTTCACTTCGTTATCTAAAAAGGCATCTATATCTTCAGGATTCATACACTGATCCAGCGTAATATCCCCGATGCGCGTACGTTCAAGCGCAATAAGATGCGCACCCGAATTCAACGCAACTCCGATGTCGCGGGCCAATGCCCTGATATAGGTCCCTTTACTACAAACTACCCGTATTTTTATTACCGGCAATTCACAGTTCAGCAGTTCGATTTCATCAATTACAAGCGTTTTGGCTTTTAGTTCAACTTCTTCGCCCTTACGTGCCAGATCATAAGCTCTTTTACCATCTACCTTACAGGCAGAAAAGACCGGTGGCACCTGCTGGATCTTTCCTACAAACGAGGTAAGAACCTCTTCTACCATGGAACGACTGATGTGCTCTGTAGGGTACACAGCGTCCACCTCTTTTTCCAGATCGAAAGAAGGTGTAGTTTCTCCCAGTTTAAGTGTAGCTACATATTCCTTTGTCTGGTACTGAAACTCCTCAATACGTTTGGTTGCTCTGCCTGTGCAAATAATCATCACACCAGTTGCAAGCGGGTCTAAAGTGCCCGCGTGTCCAACTTTAATTTTCTTAACCTTCAATTTTCTGGAAAGTTTGTATCTGAACTTATTTACCAGGTCGAACGACGTCCAACGTAAAGGTTTATTAAAATAAAGTATCTCTCCCTCTATAAAATCCATTAAACTATTTCTAAATTATACCCCATCCATAACATAACCAGAATGATTCC
>NZ_JBFWMI010000126.1:0-6714 GCF_050251695.1 Macellibacteroides sp. | reverse complement strand
AGCTTATAATCAGGCCGAAAAGAATAATTCGTGGTTAAAATACATGAAATAACCGGTTTGTTGAGTATTAATTTTCAATTTCACCGTATATCTATCATAAAGTAATCATTTTTACTTTCATATAATAATAGGTTCAATAGGGGAGCGAGCCGGCCAGTGATTGGTCGGCTCGCTTGTTTTGATATCTCAGTTTTTTTCTGTAACATTGTTCTGCAATAACATCAAATAATAAACCGGACTCCATATGAACCTTTCAATACTACTGGTAACAGGACTACCCATTGATAATCCTGTGCTAAAATTCCTGTTAATATTACTTATCATATTATTCGCCCCTCTGTTGCTCAACAGGTTGAGAATTCCTCATTTGCTGGGGCTGATAATTGCCGGAGCAATTGTGGGACCTTTTGGTTTTAATCTGATGGAACGCGACAGCAGTATTATTCTTTCGGGTACAGCCGGATTGCTTTATATTATGTTTTTGGCAGGATTGGAGATAGATCACGACGATTTTAAGAAAAACAGCCGTAAAAGTCTGGTATTCGGTATGTACACATTTCTGATTCCTATGACTTTAGGCATCATTACCGGGGTATACATACTCCAGTTTTCCTTGATATCATCGGTTCTGCTGGCCAGTATGTTCGCTTCGCATACCCTGATTGCCTTTCCTATTCTAAGCAAATTGGGGGTTACCAGAAATCGGGCGGTAACCATAACCATTGGTGGAACTATGATTACCGATACCCTTGCGTTACTTGTGCTTACGGTAATTGTTGAAATGTCCAAAGGGACAGTCGGCCCCTCTTTCTGGATTAAGATCCTTATTTCTCTTCTTATTTTCGGATCCATCGTATTGGGATTGTTTCCAATCATAGGGCGTTGGTTCTTTAAACGCTTTAACGACAATGTTTCACAATATATTTTTGTTCTGGTAATTGTATTTACCGGAGCATTTCTGGCCGAACTTGCAGGTATCGAACCTATTATAGGTGCGTTTCTGTCGGGGCTGTCCATGAACAGACTCATTCCCCGTACATCCGCTTTGATGAACCGTGTGGAGTTTGTTGGGAATGCCATCTTCATTCCCTTTTTCCTGATCGGAGTGGGTATGCTGATTAATTTCAGATCTTTCGTAAACTTCGAAACCATTAAGGTAGCGGTAGTGATGACGATTATAGCCACCCTTGCCAAATTTCTGGCAGCCTGGTTAACACAAAAGCAATTTAAATATACCAGAGACGAACGCGATATTATTTTTGGTTTGAGCAATGCACAAGCTGCCGCTACCCTGGCGGCTGTCATTGTAGGTTACAATGTAATTACCGGAACCGACAGCAACGGGGCACCCATCCGTTTATTGAACGAGGATGTGCTAAATGGAACAATCTTCATGATATTGGTTACATGTACGATCGCCTCTTTTGCTGCGCAGAGAGGGGCAAAGAATATTGCCCTGGAAGAATCGGCAGACAATGGGGATGCCGACGTTATGGAACGCGAACGGATTCTTATAACCGTAAGCAACGAGGAAACAGTAGACGATCTGGTGCAGTTGAGCGCCTCCATCAAGCAGAAGGGGAAAAAATCTCGGTTGTTTGCGCTGAATGTAATCAGTACCGACGATTACGATGATCAGGCCGATAAAGATGCCCGGAAGATTTTGGAGAAGGCAATTATCCATGCCTCTGCTACGGACAATCGTTTAAGCGACTTGCTAAGATATGATACGGATGTGGTAAACGCGATTACAAATACGATTAAAGAACAAAAAATTACCTATCTGATAATGGGATTACATCAGAAGAAGCAGATTACCGAATCCTTCCTGGGGAATCTTACCGAACGTTTGTTGCTGCAAAGTAATGCCACAACATTGATCTTTAAACCGATGCAACCCTTAGGCACTGTAAGCAGGTATTTGGTTATCGTACCGGACAAGGCCGAAAAAGAGCTCGGATTTCCTTTTTGGCTTCATAAAGTATGGAGTCTGGCAAAAAACACCGGTACTAAAATTGTCTTTTATTCATCTGCACATACCTTGAATCACCTGAAAGAAGTTTGCAGTAAACAGTCGGTTGGTACCGAATACAAAGAATTTGAAAACTGGGATAACTTCAATACATTAAATGCAGAGGTTAAAGTGAATGATAGTTTTCTTATTATAATGAGTCGTAAAGAGAATCCGTCTTATCACCCGGCCATGAACCGGATTCATCACTTCTTAAACAATCAGCATAATAAAACGGGATTCATTCTTATTTATCCGATGCAGTTAAGGGTTACAGACAACCTGAACAGAGACCTGGTAAACCCATCGTTGCTGCTTACCTGACAGCGATTGATTTTATCGTTTTTGCAGTCCGATCTAACGTCGTTTCAGCGTGTGTTATATCTAACAGGAAGGGCCGACCAATCACTGGCCAGCCTCTTCCCAAAAATTATTTACAACTTAAAAAATCTTATTTGCTGTTTGTAACTATACCCGAGTCGCTATCGCTGTTCTGAAGTTTCTTCTGAGCACTGGCATATTTTCTTCCGAAACTTAAGTTCCACGAAAACTGAACCATAACCAATCGGGAAGATTCATTGATGTAATTGGCTTTCTTAATGGTGGCATGCTGGGACCAGTTTTCGTTAACCACTTTATAGTTGTCGGAGAACGGATTGAATACACCAAGTCCGATTGAACAGTTCTTCATGTTATATTTTGCCTGTAGCAGATGATAGTTTTCGCCACCATATACATTTTCACCCCAGAACCAGTTCCAGTTACTTTGAATCTGAAACGCCAGCATCACCTTTTTGTAAACAAAGGATAAATCTCCTCTGTAGAACCAGTTCGTATACTCATGGTTGTAAGTGTTGCCATCACTCAGATAATGGTTTACCCCACCGGTTGCCGATACTTGCAAAAGGTCTTTCAAAGGCTTTACTTTTAAGGTTGTTTCCACGGAAAGACGTTGCCAGCTTTTCTGGTTGTCGAATGTATTGATAATCCGGTTCCCTTCAACAAACTTCTCATCCATGATGGCTTTGGGTCTGTATTCGTATGAGGACCACAGATTGGCGGTAAAGATACCTTTGCGGGCTTCTCCCGACAGATTTACCTGATACGATGTATAGGGCTGGAGCAATGGGTTTCCTCTTACTATCTGCAAGGAGTCGATCCGCTGGTCAACGGCGCTTAATTCCGACAAAGAGGGCTGATTGTTGTTAACACTTCCCTGAAGTCTTAAATAGGCGTTGGAAGGGAAATTGTATTGAAGTGTAAGACGTGGATTGAAAGTATAGGTCTCGTAACCATCGCCATCACCCTCCTGAAACGACCAGGCTCTTGTCCCGCCGATACCCAGATTGTATTCCAGATTCTTTAGTTTTCCTTTAAAAGAAATATAAGCGTAGGAGTCTGCTTGCCTCATTTCGGTTACATACCTTTTTCCGTTTGTATAGGTATTGTCCGAGAAAGCTTGTGAGTGCTTCAATCCGGCACTGAATGTTCCGGCTTTCATCTGTTTTTCATAAATGGATTCCGCAATGATTGAATACTTTTTTCCATCCACGTTATTCTGAATATCGGAAATTAAACTTCCGTTTTGATTTTCCTGATAGAAACGTCCCGATTTGGAACCGATGTAAGTGCCTACCACATTTACCACAAGTAATTGATTGGCCGGAAGTGTTTTCTGGAAATACAGGTCAAGCGATGGACGCTTGGTGGAAGCCGTTGTTTTGTCGGTCAGCTTCAGAATATCGTTGGGGCGATCCGTAAAATAAAGGTCGCTGTAATAGTCGAAATGATCTTGTTCGTTACCGAAATAACGGAATGTTGCATTCAGAACTGTCTTATCGTCTGGTTGATAATTGTATTGCATGGATGCATTTTGCCAATACATTCCTAAATGTCCCGGCTGACCTACCTCTTTTCTGTTAATTACTTTGCCATCTCCAAAATTGAATTTCTCTTCGTTTTCGCGCCACATCTGATAAAAATCACGTGTAGCAAGACGATACGAAAGTGAAAACTCTGATTTCTTATGATTAACCTTGGCCGACAACTGATCTTCTCCCCATACGGCATTGACCGCATTGGTAAAGTCGACCGACACATTACCTCCGGATACTTTTCGTTTTGTAATGTAATCCAATACAACAGCTGCATTTCCGTAACGTAAACCCGGGTTGTCGTGATATTCTATCTTTATGATATCTTCCGGGAGTAAGGCAATAACCTCTTCGTTTGTAGCGATAATACCGTTGATACGCAATTGCACCTCGCCACCGCCGGGAACTGAAAGTGTTCTTTGCAAGGCATTTACCTGTAAACGAGGCAAGGCAATCTGTTTCAGCAGTTCGATTCCATTGGATGATGCTTTCTTTTGCTTATCGGATGGAAAAACAATCTTGCGGTCGGAGTTGCTTTTCTCGTTGGATGCAGCAACTGTAACCTCATCAAGCAATACGCTGTGTTCCTCCAGTTCAAGGGAACCTAAGTTTACAACTTCATCAACACCCTGCAGAACAGTTTCGGATGTTTTATATCCTACACTAGAGACTACCAATCTATAGTCGCCCGGAACAATATTCTCAACCAGGAAATCTCCATTTATGTTGGAAGTAGCACCCCCAACAAATGTGGTGTCGGCAGTGGTAAGTACGATATTTGCAAATTCGAGCGGTGCTTTACTTTGTGCATCTGTAATTCGCCCGCTAATTTTAAGGCTCTGTGCAAAAATTAAACTTGCACAACAAAAGCAAAATAGGAATGTAAATAATAGCTTGTTCATATCTCTTCGATTTATTGTTCTTGTTTCTAGAGATAAGACGCATGCACTTTAGAAAGCGTTACAAAAATAAATGTTAAAATACACTACCTTGCATAACATTGTATTAAGTTTATGCAAGGATATTTCAAAAATGGAATTTTTATAAGACTAATATTATGATGTAAGATGTTTAAAGAGAAAAAGATACAAAAAAAGAGGGATCACTTTTACAAGAAATCCCTCTTCAGATATTTAAAATAAATTTTTACAAATTAGCAGCAAGATTTTTTCAATTTAGCATAACCATAAACTGCACGGCTACCTAATTCTTCCTCAATACGCAGAAGCTGGTTGTACTTAGCCATACGATCCGAACGGCTTAATGAACCTGTTTTAATCTGACCGGAATTGGTTGCAACGGCAATATCAGCAATTGTAGCATCTTCAGTCTCGCCGGAACGGTGAGAAGTAACTGAAGTGTAACCATTACGGTGAGCCATTTCGATAGCATCCAGCGTTTCGGTAAGTGTACCGATCTGGTTTACTTTGATAAGGATGGAATTACCACAACCTGTTTCAATTCCTTTCTTAAGGAAGTCTACGTTAGTTACAAACAAGTCGTCTCCTACCAGCTGACATTTGCTGCCAAGAGCTGTTGTAAGCTTCTTCCATCCGTCCCAGTCGCCTTCGTCCATACCGTCCTCGATAGAGTCGATAGGATATTTAGAAACCAATTCAGACAGGTAAGCAACTTGCTCGTCTGCTGTTCTTTTGGCACCCTTAGCACCTTCAAACTTTGAATAGTCGTAAATACCGTCTTTATAAAATTCGGAAGAAGCGCAGTCCAAAGCAATCGTTACATCCTTTCCTGGTTCGTAACCGGCAGCCTTGATAGCAGAAAGAATAGAGTTGAGAGCATCTTCCGTACCTTCCAGAACAGGCGCAAAACCACCTTCATCACCAACAGCTGTACTTAAACCTCTATCGTGAAGAACTTTCTTAAGAGCATGGAATACTTCGGCACCCATACGTAATCCTTCGCGGAAACTTGAAGCACCTACAGGGCGAATCATAAATTCCTGAAATGCAATAGGAGAATCGGAGTGCGAACCACCATTGATAATGTTCATCATCGGAACCGGCAATACATAGGCATTAGTACCCCCGATATAACGATACAATGGCAAATCAAGGTAATTGGCAGCAGCCTTCGCAACAGCCAATGAAACACCAAGCATTGCATTGGCACCTAAATTAGATTTCGTTTTGGTTCCATCCAATTCAATAAGTTTTCTGTCGATGGCTACCTGAAGAAGAGCATTATAACCCAAAAGAGCAGGAGCAATTACTTTGTTTACATTTTCTACAGCCTTGAGAACACCTTTACCACCGTAACGTTTTTTGTCTACATCACGTAGTTCGATGGCTTCGTTTTCGCCGGTAGAAGCACCCGAAGGGACAGCAGCGCGACCAAAAGCGCCGGATTCCAACCAAACATCAACTTCTACAGTAGGATTACCACGGGAGTCCAATACTTCACGTCCGATAATTTTTGCAATATTCATACTTTACTATTTTGAAATTAGTTATACTTATTCTACTGTAATATAACAAAGGCAGGGGGTGGAATGTTGGCAGAATTCAAAGAAAGATGGTATATTGAGTATGTAAAACAAGAGATATTATAGCAAGGTGTATAATAGATGGTTTTATTTGTGTGAGTCACTACATTTGGTTTAAAAAGTATATACATTTTGTATTAAATATTATATCATTTTAAGTCCAAAGATATATCTTTCAAGATTCAAAGATATAAGGAACAAAAAGAGGGTGTGTCAAAACAAAGTAATTGGCACATCCTCTTTCTTTTTTGTTTCGTTTTTCAAAAAAGCTTCAAGCCGCCCATTTTGGATTGATTTTTCTTTCGATTCGATTTTGATCGCTTATC
>NZ_JBFWMI010000125.1:0-6765 GCF_050251695.1 Macellibacteroides sp. | reverse complement strand
TTTTTTTGTTTATATACCCTACTGAATATATACTACCCAAAGCTTGTATCTGTCATACTTATTATATTCAATGTTTATATTATCCCTTTCCAACTTAATCTAAGTCTGTCGGATGTTTTTTATAAGGTTTGTGTCGGCTGTGTCTGTTCAATGAGATTCCGACAGAAGAAATACTAAGCAGCATTACCGCGCATTAAAACTTAACGAAGGACTGAATGAAGTTGTTATAGAGAAAAGATACAATACTGGTCGATGGTAAATTGAGAGACAATTTCCTTTTCCTTTATTTTATCGGCAATCATCAATGTGGTGGAGACTACCTCCGCATCAATTGCATTAGGGGCAGAAACAGAAACAATACGTCTGTCGGCGTTATATTGTCCCGTAAATGGATTAAAGATATGTCCGGTGTGACTGGGCATATTTCCGGAAGTTGATAATGTATTATCGCGTAAAGATATGTTTCCTACAATCTTATCCGGGTTATAAGGATCGTTTATCCCGATAGACCAGCTATCCCCATGAGGATGGCTGCCCAGAGCTAGTACGGAGCTATTTCCGAAGTTTATTAAAGCCTGGGTTATCGAATGGTTGACAAGGATCTTTCTGATGCTTTCGAGGGCGTATCCTTTCGCATATCCCCCAAGATCAAGTTGGATGCCCGTGTCAGTAAAGTACACCGTATGACATTCATTGTCAAATTCTACTTTTGAATAATCTTTTAAGCTTATATCAAAGTATCCATAGGTACGTTCATAATATTGTTCACAGTCAGCCAGAATTTTCCACAACTCTTCGCTAACAGAACAAGGAGAGTGAATTGCCTTGTTATTCACTCGATACAATTCACTCTCCTTGTCAAATTTATTAAGCATCTTATTTAATCTTACCAACTCATCTTTCACCTCTTCCCATACCTTGTTGGCCAAGGTAGGTCCGGCGCCAAGAATCAAGGCATCCAGACGTGTACCCATAATTTGCATGAGCGACCCATGTAAAAGGTTGGAGGATTCGTAGTAGTTTAGATAATTGCCGATCATTTGTCCTCTTTTTTTGCAATTTCAAGTGCTTCAGTTGTGATAAAATACTTGGTCAACATATTAGGAACCTCCCATTCCGGCATCTCTCTGGAAACCAGAAATCCAAAAAACTTTTCGGCTACATGTGAGAAGTGAGCTTCGTGACCGTCTTTATGTTTGTCTGAAATTACAATTTCGTACATTCCATTATCAGCCAACTGAGCCCCAATGTCGTAGTTTTTCTTTAATCCGGTTATTACATGATCAAGATGCAATTTAAAATCAGCCTCGCTTACCTGATCTGCTTTCTTTATATATAACTTGGGTGAATATCCTTGTTCTTTCCCCTGCAAAATATATATTGAGGCCTTGGTCCCTTTGATTATAGAACTATGGGTATCTCCGGCACCTTCGGGAGCCTGGAAATTCCATACCACTGAAATGCCTACATTTACGTCCTTTACCTGATAGTTGATTTCTCCGTTTGCATAAACAAATAAGGTGGAATCTTTAACGTCTTTATTCAGGTAATCCGGAAATTCCGTTGCTAAAGTAGATTTAGAGAAATCACTTAAGCTAAGAGGAGTCGCCCAATGCTTAGCCCCGGTAATACGGATGTCTTTTTTATAGTCTAGGATTGTTTCAGGAAAACATTTCCAGTGAATCAAATCTATCAGATGAGTTGTAACATCGACAATCCCTTCACCTTGTTGCATCACATCGTAATACCATACAGGTCTTACCAAAGGTTTACCGGATACTAGCTTGTAAAAATGATGAACACTTTCCAACTTAACGGCAGGATCCTGTGGAGAGCCGGTTTGGATGTCGCCAAACAGCTCTTTATGCTGCATAAGCACCCTATTCACTATGTTAAGGATATCATAGCGTTCTGTCATGATGTCGTAAAGTAATACATTCTTTTTATTGGCTAGCTCAAATGCCTCTTCCAGTTTATGGAATGAAGATTTATCAATTGCCATCGGTTTGTCGGCAAGTACATTCATCCCTGCCGCAACCGACTGAAGAATGTAGGATGTCTTGTCTTTGTTGTTACCCGCAAGAATCACAACATTTCCTTTCTTTTCATTCAGCATCTTTGTGAGATAGTCGTCTCCAATATAGACCTCTTCATCCCAACATGTAGGGTTTTCGGTGCGATTGTTGAAAGAGTTGATAAGAGCCAGATGGGCATCAACCTCCGGACCAGCAGGAGCATAGACCTGGACCTTTTTATCAAGCTGCTTCAACATCGTTTTTTGAAGAAGAGCTGCATGAAAATGGCCCGGAGCAAAGGTGATAATTTTGATTTCACCTTCTGCTCCGGTAAATTTCTTGTTCCCTGATTTGGGCTGACAGGCCATCAATCCTATAAGTAACAGAAACAGTATATGTCTCATATTAATATTTCTTAGCTTTTAGAACCTTTTGAGCGGCTTTTGTACAACGTTCAAGTGTCTCCTGCATTGATACGGGTTTCCCTCCTAAGCGCTTGCTTTGGTTGGAAGCTTCCATAAAAGTAAATATTTCTATGGTCTCCTGCTCAGTTACCGGAACCTTTTTTGTCTTGAAGAATGTAAGAATTTCCGTTAGCAGATCTTTAAATCCAATGTATCCACCTGCTGCAACCGTTTTTGATTCGCAGAAAGCGGTACCACCAAAGTCAGCTTTACCTGTACGGAGTCCTCTGAATGTACCTATACGTCCGTCGTTCCATAATCCCACTACAACATCTGTACCTTCGGCAGATACACGGGTTACCTGCTTACAGCCACCACCCATAACGGTGAACAAGGTTTCAACACCATGGATCCCGTACCATGAGAAATCGGCATGAGAAGGTTCGTTTGTTGCCGGTGAAAAACAGTCGGCACCCAAAACCTTACCGTGTTCTCCTCTTTTAAGCTCTTGATTTCTTGGCGTAAATCGTAAGGTAGATGAAGAAAACATAGGAGAGTTGTATTTTTTAGCCAACGAGAAAATAGCAATCGCATCGGTTAGAGTGGCGGCTACCGGTTTATCAATAAACATGGGTTTGCCGGTTTTCAAGACTTCAACAGCCTGATCAAGATGCAGATTACCGTCATTGGTCTCAAGCATAACACAATCCACTTTCTCCAAAAGTTCAGCAATAGACCCTACTATTTCAACACCATGCTTCTGAGCCTCTTCCGTATATCCTGGGATACGTTTGTAGCTGCTTTCGATTGTTTTCGATCCATAGGGATAGGCAGCAACAATCTTAAAACCCTTATGTTCCGGTAGAGGATCATTGCTGTTTAACAATTTAATAAATGCTGGAGCATGTGATGTGTCCAGACCAATTATACCTATTTTGATTACTTCCTGTGCATGTAGCAAACCAGCGGATGTAATCAGCAAACATAACAATGCAATGATTTTTAATTTCATGATATGTAAATTTAAAAGGTTTTTGTCTCTATTAATGACGCACTATTTGCATCGAGATACAAAGTTACATTATCTTTTGTTCGTAAAACAGAGGCTGGACAAGTAATACTAATTTCACCGTACAATGTATGGTATACAGCATTTGCCTTGCTTTCTCCAGGAACAATACAATACATATAGTCGGCCGAAAGCAGTGCCGGTATGGTTAAAGTATAGGCGTGAGTTGGTACTTCATTGATGGATTGAAAGCATCCGTCGTTGACTTGTTGCTGCCTGCAGGCCTGATCCAGATCAACAACTTTAACAGCCTGAGGGTCTTTGAAATCAGCCACGTGCGGATCATTGAATGCAATATGACCATTTTCACCTATTCCTAAGCAAACAATGTCTGCAGGATATTGTTTTAAAAGCGCTTCGTATCGGGCACATTCTTCGGAGGGAAGAGCTTTCCCGTTGATATAATTAACCTGTTTGAAGGGAACTTTCCCGAAAATGCTCTCTTTTAAGAAATGTCCGAATCTTTGAGGAGCATCCTCTTCCAACCCTATGTATTCGTCCATGTGAAAGGCATTTATTCTGCTCCAGTCGATCCGGTTTTCTTTGACTAATGAAGCCAAAAATTCATTTTGAGAAGGGGCTGCTGCGAATATTATGTTTATTTCATCTTTTACGAGTAGCAACTCTTGAATTTTAGCTGCTGTGTCGCTTGCTGCTATTTCTCCCATCTCTTTACGGGAATCATAAAGCTTTACTGTTATTTTATCTTTTGTGAAAATCATTTTTTTCTACGTATTTTAGTGAGTTTTTTTATACACAACCTTACCATTTATTATGGTAGTATTGATATTGATATCTTTATCGAAAAGAACAAGGTCGGCTTCTTTTCCTATTTCTATTGAACCTTTTGTTTTATCTATCTTTAATATACGAGCCGGAGTAAGTGTAATCATTCTGATTGCCTCTTCCAGGGGTACATCCGCCAATCCGATCATGGTACGGATAAGTCGGTCGGCTGTAGCAACGCTTCCCGCAAAGGCTGTGCGGTCGGGTAATTTGGCAACGCCATCCTCAATTATTACTTTTTGTCCTCCTTGCAGACTGCCCAGGATTGACTCTCCATCCGGCATACCTGCCCCCCGCATTGAGTCAGTGCATAAAGCTATTTTATCAGGCCCTTTGAACTTATATACATACCGCAACAACGATTTGGGGAGATGGACTCCATCCGCAATAATCTCGACTGTCATGTCATCTATCAGATACGTAGCTTCCAACGCTCCGGCATATCTGTATGCGTTGCGGCGTGTGATGGTAGACATACAGGAATACAGATGCGTTACATGAGTAAAACCTGCGTCAAAAGCCTCTTCCACCTCTTCGCATATGGCATCTGTATGGGCAATGGATGGCAAGATATTTTTAGATCGAAGTACTTTGCCAAACTCAATCGCCCCCTTCAATTCGGGGGCCAGACTCCAACGCATTATATCATCGGAGGCTTCCAGGATGGCATTGTATTCTTCGGGTTCGGGATTCCGAAGGTACTTGGGGTCTTGTGCTCCTTTTTGCCCGTATGCAAAATAGGGACCTTCCAGATGTAAACCTAAAAAGGAGGCGCCTTCCGTATTTTTTGCCTTTGCTTCTTTGTATATACTGAATGTTTTGAGTAATTCTTCATTCGTACTTGTAAGCGTTGTTGGCAATAAGGAAGTAGTTCCATGTTTTGCATGCATTTTGGCAGCGCCCAGATAGGCTTCAACAGTTCCATCCATAAAGTCATATCCTCCGGCTCCATGTGTGTGCATATCAATAAACCCAGGTGATACATAAAGTCCACCAGCATTTATAATCTCATCACTTTCAGTAGCAGGAAAATATCCCTGCCCGATCTGAGTAATGATTCCGTCTTCGCAAACAACATATCCCTTTTCCGAAATTCGGCCCGGAAGAATGATAATTGCGTCGTTTATAACTAGTCTATGCTTCATTTTTTTATTTATTTAGCGGGCGACCAGCTTTTAATCTTGTGCCCGTGGACTGCAAAAAATATCAGGTACAGATAGCAGGGAACCAATAACCAGTAAGCTGCCTGCACGTTCCATACATCTGCCAAATATCCATAAAGGACTGGCATTATAGCATTTCCACATAATCCCATAATCAAGAGTGATGATCCGATTTTTGTAAATCGGCCTAATCCCTTAATTGACAATGGCCATATTCCTGCATAAATAAGAGAGTTTGGAAATCCAAGTGATGCTAAAAACCAGATTGACAGATTACTTTGGTGTCCCAGAATTGTAACGTCGTAATCGGCCAAAATTACCCCAAGAGATAGAAAAAGTCCTAATGTGCAGCAAAAACGCAGTGCATTGGTCTGTGAAATGTACTTCGGAATAAGAATTATTCCAAGTAAATAACCCGCAATCGTAGCTGTTAACGTGTAGGAGGGGAATGCTTTTGCTTCCAATAAATCCATACCCATCGTTCCGGCGTATCCGATAATCGTATCAATGGCTACCACCTGAGTCCCAACATGCAGAAACAATGCAAATGCTCCCAGAATAAGATACGGAAAATCCAGTATAGATTTCTTTCCATTATTTGAAGCAGCTTCTTCTTTAGTTTCGTGCTCAGGATTAATTTCCGGTAATACTGAAAAACGAATAAACAATCCGAATGCAAAGAGTAAAGCCGACAATACGCTATAGGGAAGAATCACACGCCTGATCAGTTCGTCCAGCATGTTGTTTTTTGCCACTTCATCTAATGTGCCGGATTCCAACAGAGTAAACATATCACTGTCTGAAACTTTAAGTACAACTGCTGCAAAAATCAACGGAGATACAATCCCGGCAAATTTGTTACATACCCCCATAATACTCATCCGCTTGGCCGCACTTTCTATAGGTCCGACAATCGTAATGTACGGATTTGCAGCTGATTGAAGAATGGCTAATCCTGTGCCGATTGTAAATAAGCCTGTAAGAAATATGCCATATGTACGGGTAAGGGCAGCAGGGACAAATATCAATGCTCCCGCAGCCATAAAGAAGAATCCGACCATCATCCCTTTTTTATATCCGACTCTCTTTAAAAGAAAGGCAGAAGGGACAGACATAACAAGGTATGCAATGTAAAAAGCAAATGCAACAAAATAAGATTCGAAATGAGTTAATTCACAGGCAATTTTAAAATAAGGAATAAGTATCGCATTTACCCACGATACCAGACCGAATATAAAGAACATAGCTCCAATTATAATTACAGCTATGACTGTTGATCTTTTATCGAGGGTATTACTGCTTACGGTTTCGTTCGACATATCTATTTT
>NZ_JBFWMI010000124.1:0-6954 GCF_050251695.1 Macellibacteroides sp. | reverse complement strand
TGTATAATAAATAGGCCTTTTTTATGTTTTTATGGAAGTTAGCGATGTATAATGAATAATGGGAAACAGCGTGTCGGAACTTCAGGTTAATATTCAGATGGTAGATTTGCAAAGGCAGTATCATCGGCTTCAGAATGAGATTGATGCCGCCTTGTTGGCAACGGTTGAGAAGGGACAGTTTATAAATGGTCCGGAGGTCAAATCGTTTGCCGGAAAGCTGGCGGATTACCTGGATATTCCCTACGTAATTCCTTGTGCCAATGGTACGGACGCCTTGCAGATTGCGCTGATGGCTCTGACTTTAAAACCCGGCGACGAGGTTATAGTACCTGTCTTTTGCTATGTGGCTGCTGCGGAGGTTGTGGCTTTGCTAGGCTTGACCCCAGTATGGGCGGATGTGGATCCGGATACGTTTATGGTTACCGCAGATACGCTGGCAAAAGCCTGCTCTTCCAGGACCAAAGCTATTGTAGTGGCCCATTTATTTGGGCAATGCTGCGATATGGATTCTATCCTCTCTTTTGCATCCAGACAAAATCTATATGTAATTGAAGATAACGCCCAGTCGATGGGGGCGGTCTACCGCTTGCCGGAGGGGCAGACGCGGATGGCCGGTACTATGGGGGTGATTGGCACCACTTCGTTTTTCCCATCCAAGCCCCTGGCTTGTTATGGCGACGGAGGAGCGATGTTTACCCACGATCAGCAATTGGCAAATACTTTACGTATGATTGCAAATCACGGTCAGCAGTCCAAATACCATCACCAGCGTGTGGGCTGCAATTCCAGACTGGATAGTATCCAGGCGGCTGTTCTGGAAGTCAAACTATCACATCTGGATGAATTCAATAAAGCCCGGCAAAAAGTTGCCGATAGATATGACGAAGGATTTAAACGCTGCAAGGGTATAAAAGTACCCCAGCGCACCGCTTCATCCACCCATGTTTTTCATCAGTATACGTTGCAGGTAAACAATGGGAAACGCGATGCCTTGCAGCAATTTCTGAAAAGAAGAAATATACCGTCCATGGTGTATTATCCTTTACCCCTTAATGAGCAACATGCCTTTCGTCAGGCATTCCGTCCGGTTGAAAAACCGGAAGTCGCCTCCCAATTATGTAAAACAGTGCTGTCTTTGCCCATCCATACCGAGATGCGTGAAGATGAAATTCAATATATTATTCAACAGGTAAATGCTTTTTTCGAATCGGACGGATTACAAGCCGGATGCGAGTAATAATACCTACATGCCGATACGTAACGAAGAGCCTTGAAATTGATACCGATTATGGAACAAGATAAAGAAATACGCTTTGCCGTTGTTGGCTGTGGACACATCGGAAAGCGCCACATTGAGATGGTTCGCAGGGAACCGGGAGCCCAATTAGTAGCCATATGCGATGTGCTGTCTCTGGAGTTGCTAAAGCTGGACACGGGAGATCAGTCGGTTGTTCCCGCCGGAGCTCTCAATGAAAACAGGCAGGCCGGAAATGAACCGGCCGACGTAATTCTGTTTTTTAAGGATTTGTCCACACTTTTGTCGGCGAACCTCCCCATAGATGTAATCAGTATTTGTACTCCCAACGGGATGCATGCCTCCATGGCCATTAAATCAATTGAGGCAGGATATCATATTGTTGTGGAGAAACCTCTGGCGCTTACCGTTTCCGAGGCAGAGCGGGTGGTATTTACCTCCCTGAAATATCGGAAGCAGGTGTTTTGTGTGATGCAAAACCGGTATTCGCCTCCTTCCGTATGGATAAAAGAGCTGATTGATTCCAAAAAACTGGGCGATTTATACATGGTGCAGCTAAATTGTTACTGGAACCGTGACGACCGGTATTATAAACCGGGCGGCTGGCATGGCACGGCTCTGCTGGACGGAGGAACTCTGTTTACCCAATTCTCCCATTTTATTGATATCATGTACTGGCTGTTTGGAGATATCACCAATATTCAGGCTCGTTTCCGCGACTTTAACCACAGCAGACTCACCGATTTTGAGGATTCGGGATTCGTGAGTTTCGATTTTGTGAACGGAGGAATGGGTACCCTCAATTATTCGACCTCCGTATGGGATAAGAATATGGAGAGCAGCATTCTTATCGTGGCTCAAAACGGAAGTGTGAAGATAGGGGGGCAGTATATGAACGAAGTAGAATATTGCCATGTAAAGGATTATCAGTTGCCCCAATTGGCTCCCACCAATCCCGGCAACGACTATGGAGCCTATAAGGGTTCCGCACAAAATCATAATTATGTAATTCAAAATGTAGTCCGGGTTCTCTCAGGAAACGCATGTATAACCACCAATGTGCTGGAAGGGTTAAAGGTTGTGGATATTATTCAACGTATTTATGCCTTAAAGGATAAATAAGGAATAACTATTCTCCCAATTTATTATCTTTGTCCCCGCAGGTTGCTTTCGGGGACGGGAGTGACGAACCTGTGGTGTATCCGGACGTTAAGCAATCTAAGAAATGGAAATAGCAATTATTGGTCTCGGTTATGTAGGCTTACCCCTTGCGGTTGCTTTTGCCAAAAAGTACCGGGTAAGAGGTTTCGATATAGATTCGTCCCGGATAGCCGATTTGCAACAGGGTGTTGATAACACACTTGAGGTAGATGAGGATGAGCTTGTTAAGGTGTTGAAAACCTCTGTTGATAACTCCGGTGGACTTACAGTTAGCTCTGATCCGGCATCCATCCAATCCTGTTCGGTTTATATTGTTACGGTTCCTACTCCCATCACCCGGTTTAAATCGCCCGACCTGTCTCCGTTACTCTCGGCAACAGCCATGATTGGCGGTATGCTTAAGAAAGGCGACGTGGTTGTGTACGAGTCGACTGTCTATCCCGGATGCACGGAGGAGGATTGTGTTCCTGTGCTCGAGCAAACATCCGGATTAAGATATAACCTGGATTTCTTTTGTGGCTATTCTCCGGAACGGGTCAACCCCGGTGATAAGAAAAACCGTCTGGAGACCATTCGGAAGGTGGTATCAGGTTCAACCCCCGAGGTTGCCGGGATGCTGACCGGTTTATATGCTTCAATCATTGAAGCGGGTGTGTTTACAGCCTCTTCCATGAAGGTTGCCGAAGCCAGCAAGGCCATCGAGAATGCCCAGCGGGATGTAAATATCTCATTTGTAAATGAACTCGCACTGATATTCGACCGCATGGAGATAGACACCCGTGAGGTGCTGGAGGCCGCCTCAACCAAATGGAATTTTCTGAATTTTAGTCCCGGTCTGGTTGGAGGTCATTGTATCGGTGTGGATCCCTACTACCTGCTTCATAAAGCTCAATGCCTGGGTTATCACCCCCAGGTGATATTATCGGGACGGAATGTGAATGATTCCATGGGGCATTTTGTAGCATCAAAAGTGGCGAAGCTGATGAGTAAAAAGGGAATCTGTATCGGTCAGAGTAAGGCCCTGATTCTGGGCTTTTCATTTAAGGAGAATTGTCCCGATACCCGCAACACAAGGATCATTGATATCTATACGGAGTTGTCCGATTTCGGAGTAACGGTGGAAGTGTACGATCCCTGGGTGTTGCGAAGCAAGGTGGAGGAGGAATACGGCATCAGCCTGCTACCCGATCTGCCCGACCTTACCACCTACGATGCCATTGTGCTTGCTGTAGGGCACGATTGCTTCCGGTCGGTCGACTTTCAATTTGTAAAAAATCGAAAAACCATCCTGTTCGACGTAAAGGGGATTCTGCCCCGGGAATGTGCTCACGGGAGGTTATAGAAAACCAGATGGGAAAAATATACGGATTAACAGAAGAGGCATATACCCCCTCGCCTTTATTGCAATGGGTTACACCCGGATCCAGGGTATTGGAGCTGGGCGCTGCCATGGGATATATGACTCGCTATATGAAAGAAGAGTTGGATTGCCGGGTTACCGGAGTCGAAATAAGCGCCGAAATGGCCCGCCATGCAGCTCTTTATGCCGAACAGATGGTGGTAGGTAATCTGGATACTGATCCCTGGTTTGAAACAATAGAAGGTCCTTTCGACTATGTGGTGATGGGAGATGTGTTAGAACATCTGCGTAATCCACGGAAGACCCTCGAAAAAGCAGTCTCCCTTCTGAAGCCCGGAGGATTTATTCTGTCATCTGTTCCCAATATTTCTCATAATGCAGTAGTGATGGGCCTGCTTAAAGGCGAATTTCCATACCAGTCCTTTGGTCTGCTTGACGATACCCATGTACATTTCTTTACCCGGAAAAGTATGTTTGAATTGTTCAATAGCTGCGGATTGCTTAGTGTGGCTGAGGAATCTAACCTGATGCGTCCCGATGCTACGGAACTTAAACAGTATTATGCATTCCGTTTTTTAGCAACCTTCATGGTGCGTCGTCCCGATGCCCATGTTTATCAGTTTATTAATAAATGGCAATTGTCCGATGGAGGACCGGTCGTACACCAGAAGTCAGAGGGTATCCGTTTAAGCTGGGGTAGTGCAATCCGGGCATTGATGGACGACATGAACGAGTACCTGGGTGTAAAGCTTGGAACAGGGGGGAGTCTGACCAAAATTTTTAGGAAAAAAGATTCTGAATGAAATCATTGAAAGAACGTACCGCCACAGGCATTTTCTGGGGGGGACTTAATACCTTTTCACAACAGCTTGTCCAGCTGGTATTCGGGATTGTGATGGCCCGAATCCTGATGCCCGACGATTATGGTTTAATCGGGATGATCTCGGTCTTCACCCTGGTTGCCAACACACTGCAGGAAAGTGGTTTCTCGTCCACACTAATTAAAATGCAGGCACCCACCAAAGAGGACTATGCGTCGGTCTTCTGGTTCAACGTTTTTATCAGTCTGGTCATCTACCTCATTCTTTTTGTGTCGGCTCCGGCAATAGCTGGTTTCTTCGACCAACCGGTTCTGGTGGATTATTCCCGCGTGGTGTTCCTGTCATTTGTCTTCAACGCATTGGGTATCATTCAAAACGCCATTCTTACCAAGCAGATTGCGCAGAAGCAGTTGGCCATGGTAAATCTGGGATCCATTCTGTTGTCGTGTGTCCTGGGACTTACATTTGCGTTGCTCGATTTTGCGCATTGGGCCATCGCCATACAGGCGGTGTCACTTTCATTTTTCCGTACCCTGCTGCTCTGGATGATGAGCGACTGGCGACCGGAAGCTTCGTTCCATCTGCCTGCTCTAAAGCGGATGTTCCCGTTTAGCGTAAAGCTTCTTTTCTCGGGTGTAATCACCCAGCTGGCCGGAGGGGCCTATTCTTTGTTCCTTGGTAAGTATTACGATGCGGAACAGGTTGGTTACTATACCCAGGCAAATAAATGGTATACCATTCCCTATTCCATTGTGTATGGGATTATCAACACATTGGCTTTACCTGTATTGTCCGAGATAAGCAATGAAACCGAACGGCAGCGGGCTGTATTTCGCAAAATGATGCGGTTTACAGCTTTTATCTCATTTCCTATGATTCTGGGACTTGCCTTCATCGCCAAAGAGTTTATTTTGGTGATGGTTACGGCCAAATGGCTGGGTGCGGTGGTAATTCTTCAGATTCTTTGTATCTGGGGAGCATTTGTCCCGATGTACAGCCTGTATGTAAATGTTATGATATCCCGTGGTCATCCGGGTGTAAACCTGATATTCAGCCTTGTGAACGGATGTTTACTCCTGGCAACCATAGTGGCGACGGTGCATCTGGGAGTGGTTAAGCTGTTGTTATTCACTACGGCGATCAATTTACTTACATTGGGGGCCTACTTTGTAGTAGCGTGGAGATTGCTCCGTTTCGGACTGACCGATTTTATAAGGGATGTGCTTCCCTTCGGATTTATTACTGTTGCGGTTTTCCTGGTGGTTTCCTTATTGTTAAAACCAGTGGATAATATATATTTGTTGCTGATTCTCAAGATTCTGCTTTCTGCATTGTTGTATGTGGGAGTGATGAAATTGCTTCGCGTGGTAATTCTGGAGGAGATTCTTGGTTATTTTAGCGGTATGAAGCGTAAATTTGCAGTACAAAAGAAAAACGATGAAACAAAATAAAGCAAGGGTACTGGCCTTTTATCTGCCACAGTTCCATCCAACACCCGAAAACGATGCGTGGTGGGGAAAAGGGTTTACGGAATGGACCAATGTGGGTAAAGCAAAGCCCCTGTTCAGAGGACATTACCAACCTCAGGTCCCGGCAGATCTGGGCTATTACGACCTGAGAGTGCCCGAAACCCGTGTTGCTCAGGCCGATATGGCCCGTGAGTATGGTGTCGAGGGATTCTGTTACTGGCATTATTGGTTCGGTAACGGCCGCCGTTTGTTGGACAGACCTTTTACGGAGGTGCTGGAGTCCGGCAACCCCGATTTCCCTTTTTGTCTGGCTTGGGCAAACCATAGCTGGCATGGAATCTATTGCGGTGTAAAGAGTAAAGAGCCTTTAATTGAACAGACCTATAATGGCTTGTCCGATTACGAACATCATTTTTACGATGTGTTGCCTGCATTCAAAGACAAGCGCTACATAACAGTGGATGGAAAGCCTTTTTTCCTTGTCTTCTCTCCGTTGGAGATTCCCGATCCCAAAGAATTTATAGATTGCTGGCAGCAGCTGGCAATCCGGAACGGACTTAAAGGGATTCATTTCGTAGCGCATACCTATAAAGCGGAGAATATAGACCTATTGCTCTCCCGTGGATTTGATGCGGTTAACGTTGTTCGTCTGTTCGATTACCAGCGACACGGACTTTCCGTGTTTAAAATGGCGGTCAATAAAATAAAGCGTGAGTTTTTTAAACACGGATTCTGGTGCGAGTACAAGGATGCCATGAAGTTCTTCTCCGGCAAGGAAGATGTGCAGGAGAATGTATACCCCACGGTTGTTCCCAACTGGGACCATTCTCCCCGTACCGGCAAATTCGGTGTCATTCTAAAAAATTCTTCTCCCGGATTGTTTCGTAA
>NZ_JBFWMI010000123.1:1991-7002 GCF_050251695.1 Macellibacteroides sp. | reverse complement strand
CAGTCGTATCCCCACATCGAGTACATTCTGATAGACGGGGCATCGACAGATGGTACCCTCGAGATAGCCAACCGCTATGCATCCGGAATTACATGCCTGCTGAGTGAACCCGACAAAGGGTTGTACGATGCCATGAATAAAGGCTTGCACAAAGCAACGGGCGATTACGTTTGGTTTCTCAATGCCGGAGATACATTGCCTACGGCAGATACGATTTACCGTATGGTGAAACGATTGGATAAACGGGGTATCTATCCGGATGTGCTGTATGGAGAAACCAACCTGGTGGATGCGGATGGACGCAGCCTGGGAGCACGGCGCCTGAAAGCCCCGAAGCAGCTTACCTGGAAAAGCTTCCGTATGGGTATGTTGGTCTGCCACCAGTCGTTTCTCGTAAAACGTGAGCTGGCGCCCGATTACGACTTGAATTACCGTCTGGTAGCCGATTACGACTGGTGTATACAATGCCTGAAGCGTTCGAATACGATTCATCATACACATATGATATTATCCAACTTCCTGGAAGCGGGCATGAGCACCGTAAACCGCAAGGCATCGCTGAAGGAGCGTTATGAAATTATGTGCCGTTACTACGGGAAGTTACCTGTTATCCTGCTTCACGGATGGTTTGCAGTACGCTTTTACTTTGCCAAATGGGTGAAGGGGCGGGTATAAACGAATTTATAATTAAAACAGAAAATATGCAGAGCTTAGCAAAGAAATGGGGCGGGCATTTGGCAGCCCTCCTCTTATTTACGGTAGTTACAATAGCCTACTTCTCTCCATCGGTATTGGATGGAAAGGTGATACATCAGGGCGATATGCTCAAGTTCTCAGGCATGTCTGAAGAGCTCAACAAGCATGCGGCCGAGGCCAAAGACGGTAACATAATCGCGTGGACCGGATCCATGTTCTCCGGTATGCCCTCGTATAACATTGCGGTGAAGGGAACAGCACCCGAATACCTTTTCTATCTGGAAAAAGCGATTAAGTCGGTCGACTTTAACGGGGCCAGCATGGTGCTCACCGGACTGATCTGCTTCTACATCCTGATGTGTGTAATGGGGATTCCGCTGTGGCTCGCCATCGCCGGAGCCATCGCCTTTGCCTTTGCTTCTTATAATCTGATTATTATCGAAGCCGGTCATATCACCAAAGCTTACGTAATTGCCTATATGCCACTTACGATAGCCGGTATGCTATTGTTGTTCAGGAGTAAATTTCTTTGGGGAGCGGTGCTGTTTACGTTGGGTGTAGCTCTTTCGGTATTGAACGGGCACTTACAGATCACCTATTACCTGGCGCTGCTTTGTCTGTTTATCTACATCGGCTTCGCCTGGGATCAGATCCGCCAAAAGGCAATGGTTCCGCTGGTGAAGATTTCGGGTGTTATGCTTGTGTGTGTTATCCTGGCTGTGTTACCTAACTTAGGGAATCTGTATGCCAACTGGGAGATGAGTAAAACCTCCATGCGCGGTCCTACGGAACTTACGCAGGCAACTACAGGAAGTGCCGCCAAGGTGTCCGACGGTCTGGACAAAGAATATGCCTTTGCCTGGAGTTACGGCAAGGGAGAGCTGCTCACCTTATTAGTACCCAATGCCTACGGAGGAGCTTCGGGAGGTACATTGAACAATAATTCAAACCTATACAAGGAGCTTCGGAGTAAAGGAGCCCAGTTAGGTAACGATGTGCAGAGTTACACCTATTGGGGCGATAAGATATTTACCTCTGGTCCGGTTTACTTCGGCGCTATCGTCTGTTTCTTGTTCGTACTGGGACTGTTCGTGGTTCCCGGAAAGCTGAAATGGTGGATGCTGGGAGGTTCTGTTTTTCTTACCTTGCTGGCATTGGGAAAGAACTTTGACGGCTTCAACGATTTTATGTTTCATAACCTTCCCATGTACAACAAGTTCCGTACAGTGGAGATGGCTTTGGTGATTCCGGGCCTTGTATTCCCGCTCATAGCCTTCTGGGGATTGAAGGAGATCCTTTCCGGAAAAGTGGACGTGAACCTGCTGAAGCGGGGAACCCTGACTGCTTTAGGGCTTACAGGTGGTATTTGTCTGATTCTTTGGTTGATGCCGTCCCTGTTCCTCGATTTCCGCTCGCCCATGGATACCCAGTATCAGATGCCGGACTGGTATTATAATGCCTTGCTGATGGACCGTAAATCTCTGGCACAGGCAGACGCTTTACGCTCGTTGATTTTTATTCTGCTGGGCGTATCTCTTTTGTTCTGGTATTTTAAAGCGAAGAACAAAGAGAAAACAGCTGTATATGTTGGTGTAGGAATAGCTATCCTTATGTTGGCCGACCTATGGAGTGTGGACAAGCGCTACCTTAATGGCGACGACTTTGTACGTGAGCAACCTGCCGAGACCTACAAGGCAACGGTGGCCGATAAAGAAATACTGAAGGATACAGATCCCTCTTTCCGGGTGTTGAACCTGAATAATCCATTCCAGGAAACTACAACTTCATTTTATCATAAATCCATTGGAGGTTACCATGCTGCCAAGTTGCGCAGGTATCAGGAGTTGATTGACCATCGCCTGACGGGTGAGATACAGTCGATCATGAAAACTTTCCAACAGGCGAAGACTGCCGATGATGTGATCAAAGGACTGATGGTTTGTCCTACGTTGAATATGCTGAATATGCGCTATATCATTTACAATCCGGAACAGGCTCCTATACGCAATCCTTTCGCCTATGGAAACGCCTGGTTTGCCCAAAAGGTGGAGATGGTGGACAATGCTGATGCCGAGATGGCCGCAATGAATCAGTTCAACCCGTTGATGGTGGCGGTTGTCGACAAACGTTTTGCTGCCGATCTGGAAGGTTTCACTCCTCAACCGGATTCTACGGCAACGATTGCACTTACCGATTACAAGCCGAATGTGGTTACATACCAGTCAAATACAAAAACCGAACAGCTTGCCATCTTCTCCGAGATTTATTATCAACCCGGATGGAAAGCTTTTGTGGATGGGAAGGAAACGCCTCATTTCCGTGCCGACTGGACATTACGCGCCCTTCGCGTACCTGCCGGCGAACATCAGATTGTATTCCGCTTCGAACCTGACAACTACATTATGGCAACCCAGGTTGCATCGGTAAGCTCGCTGCTTATCCTGTTGCTGCTGGCCGGAGCCATAGCCTGGTCGGTATGGAATACCCTTAAGAAGGAAAAAGAGCTGCAGAAATAGATTGCTCAAGCTTTTAAAAACAGATAGAGAAGGCGGATAGACACATTGTTTATCCGCCTTCTCTATGTAAGGTTGAAACATAAAGTTAGGTAGATAAAATCGTGCTTACTGTTTCTATTTCAATTATATATTGTACTTTTGTTAATTAAAGATATATACCTTAAATTCTCACTAATAGATCGGCCTGATTAGGTTGTTAGCATTATGAAACAATTACCCATCTTAGTATTAAGTTGTATGGCGTTTATCACGTGTAAGGTAAGTGCCGGACAGGAACCTGTAAAGTTGATAGAGCAGGTGGATTTCTCTCATGTACATATCCAGGATGCTTTTTGGTCACCACGCCTGGAAAAGCATATTACGACTACACTCCCTGTATGTATAGACCAGATTGAAAACCAGACCGGACGCATTCAGAACTTTGAAAATGCGGCGAAAGGTACAGGAAAACACTCCGGAATCTTCTTTGATGATTCGGATGTGTATAAAGCATTGGAAGGGATTGCTTATGCGCTGATTAACCATCCCGATCCGGCTCTGGAGAAGAAAGCCGACCAATGGATTGCCAAAATGGCTGCGGCCCAGCAACCCGACGGATACATTAACACCTATTATACCCTGACAGGACTGGGTAAACGGTGGACAAATATGGACAAGCACGAGATGTATTGTGCCGGTCACATGATAGAAGCAGCGGTAGCCTATTATAAGGCAACTGGAAAAAGGCAGTTGCTGGATGTAAGCATTCGTATGGCCGACCATATGATGTCTGTATTCGGTCCCGGTAAACGGAATTGGGTGCCGGGTCATGAGGAGATTGAGCTGGCGCTGGTTAAGCTGTTTCAGACAACGGGTGAGCGGAAGTACCTTGATTTTTCCAATTGGTTATTGGAGCAGCGGGGACATGGATATGGCTCTATGGGCGATGAGGGAACGTGGAATCCGGTTTACTATCAAGACGACAAACCCATCCGCGAGATGACAGATATTGCCGGGCATGCGGTAAGATGTATGTATCTGTATTGCGGGATGGCCGACGTAGCCGCTTATAAGCATGAAGCCAGCTATATCGATGCGATGAACCGTTTATGGGACGACGTAGTGTTACGCAATATGTATATTACAGGAGGTATCGGTTCTTCAAAACATAATGAAGGATTTACGGAGGACTATGATCTGCCTAATAAAGAGGCCTATTGTGAAACCTGTGCTTCGGTCGGGATGGTATTCTGGAATCAGCGTATGAACCAGTTTACAGGCGATTCCAAGTATATCGATGTACTGGAGCGCTCCATGTATAACGGTGCCTTATCCGGTATATCGCTGGCCGGTGATCTTTTCTTCTACGTTAATCCGTTGGAGTCCGACGGAGATCACCACCGCAAAGCATGGTACGGATGTGCCTGCTGTCCAAGTCAGATCTCCCGTTTTCTTCCTTCCATCGGTAATTATATCTACGGCGTTTCCAAGGATGCATTGTGGGTAAACCTGTACATCGGCAATAAAACTGATATTCCTGTTGGTAAGAATAAGATTGAAATCATACAGAAAACAGACTATCCATGGAATGGAGATATCCGTCTGGTTGTAAATCCGGATAAGAACATTAAGAAACAGATTCGCCTACGCATTCCGGAATGGAGTGAAACTTATACGATCAGGGTAAATGGAAAAGAGGTGAAGGCTCCGGTTGAGAAAGGATATGCAGTTATTGACAACCAATGGAAAAAAGGGGATGAGATTTTATTGACGTTGGATATGAAGACCAGGGTGGTTGCAGCAGACCAGCGGGTAAAGGC
>NZ_JBFWMI010000123.1:0-1891 GCF_050251695.1 Macellibacteroides sp. | reverse complement strand
ATGACCGGCAACCTCGATGTGGTTTACGAGAAAGTAATGGGTAAGCGTAACGGATGGCTTGGAGGCGACGGAGACGTGTGGGAACGCGGTCCCTATTGGATTGACGGCCTGCTTCCGTTGGCTTACATCCTGGAAGATAAACGTTTGATCGAGAAGGTGAAACCCTGGATAGAGTGGACACTCGCTTCGCAGAAAGCCGATGGATATTTTGGTCAGGATACCGATCGTCCCAATGAACCCGGACTGCAGCGAGATAATGCAATGGACTGGTGGCCTAAAATGGTGATGCTGAAAGTGATGCAGCAATATTATTCGGCTACGGGCGACCAGCGTGTGATTCAGTTTCTCGACAACTATTTCCGGTATCAGCTGAAGCAGTTGCCATCAAATCCGCTTGATAAATGGACCTTCTGGGGATCTCAGCGGGGAGGGGACAATTTAATGATCGTTTATTGGCTCTATAATATCACCGGTGAAAAATATTTGCTGGATCTGGGAGAGCTTATTCACAAACAGACATTCAACTGGACAGATATATTCCTGAATCAGAATCACCTGTCAAGGCAGCACAGCCTGCATTGTGTAAATCTGGCTCAGGGCTTTAAGGAGCCGGTTGTATACTATCAGCAGAGTAAAGATTACAAACACCTGGAAGCGGTGGATAAAGCGGTATCTGTTATGAGGCATACAATCGGACTGCCAACCGGACTTTGGGCTGGCGACGAGCTATTGCGTTTTGGAAATCCGGTATATGGGTCCGAACTTTGTACGGCTGTAGAAATGATGTTTTCGCTGGAAGAGATACTTGAGGTTACAGGGAATACCCATTGGGCCGATTACCTGGAGCGAATCGCTTACAATGTACTGCCTACGCAGGTTACCGATACCTATTCGGCCCGTCAGTATTATCAGCAGGTAAATCAAGTGTCGGTAACCCGTAACTGGCGCGACTTCACCACTCCTCACGATGATACCGATATCCTTTTCGGCGAATTAACCGGATATCCCTGCTGTACCTCCAACTTGCATCAGGGATGGCCTAAGATGGTGCAGAATCTGATCTATGCGACGGGCGATAATGGAGTTGCCGCGCTGGTATATGCACCCTGTGAAGCCAAGGTAAAGGTAGGTGATGGAAAGACGCTGTTGCTTCGGGAAGAGACAAATTATCCCTTCGACGAGGCCATTGCGTTCCATTTTGGTTTTGAGGATAAAAAGGTGAAGGAATCGTTTTTTCCTTTTCGCTTCAGGGTGCCGGCCTGGTGTACACAGCCCGATATCAGGCTGAACGGAGAAAAACTATCTTTGGATACGCAACCGGGAGAGATTGTTTCTATCAGCCGTAACTGGAAGACCGGAGATGTATTGAATGTGGAATTTCCTGCTCAGGTGGATATAAGTTATTGGTATGATGGCGGCGCCGTTGTGGAGAGAGGTCCGCTGCTATATGCCTTGAAGATGAATGAGAAATGGGAAAAGAAAAACATAGAAAAAGAATATGTTGCCAAATACGGCAGCTGGTATTTTGAGGTTACGTCAGATACTCCGTGGAATTATGCCTTCATGAAAAAGAATCTGCAGAAGGAGTCTCTGCCTGCCGGTTTTATAGTTGAGAAGAAAGCCCTAAAGGATGGAGTATATCCCTGGAATGTAGATAATGCACCTTTGCAAATCCGGACGAAGGCGAACCGGATTCCCTCGTGGACATTGTACAGAGGTTCTGCCGGTCCGATTCCATTCAATACGCAACAAGGGAAAGACTATACCGATACTGAAGAAACAATCGAATTAATCCCTTACGGCTGTACCACATTACGTATTGCCCAGTTTCCGGTAAGATAGACAATCCGATAAAATGACGCAGATACAGAAAGAGAGGATATCTTTGCAG
>NZ_JBFWMI010000122.1:0-7018 GCF_050251695.1 Macellibacteroides sp. | reverse complement strand
CAGGCAGAGTTGGAAACGTTGGTGGAGGTAGACGAAATAGGAATCCGCATCGCTCAAAGCGTAAAAGATTATTTTGCAAACGATGAAAACGTGCTTTTGGTAGAACGCTTAAAAGCCGCCGGGTTGCAGATGGCTATATCGGAAGAGGTTTTATCGAACCGGTCCGACAAGTTGCAGGGTCTCACCCTTGTGATCAGCGGTACATTTGCGTTGCATTCACGCGATGAATACAAGAAAATGATCGAACAACACGGAGGAAAGAACAGTGGTTCGGTCTCCGGAAAGACCGATTATATCCTTGCAGGAGACAATATGGGTCCGGCCAAGCTCGAAAAGGCGGCTAAACTGGGAGTGAAAATTATCAATGAAACGGACTTTTTAAAAATGATAGAATGACCATATCCAACTATTTTATAAAGAAAAAGATCAAGAAACTGATTGATCAGACAGCCTATCGTAAACCTGTATTTAAAGCATTCGACCAGATACAAAGCATACTTGTACTGTACGAAATGGCCGACTTTGAATCTCTTTTGCCACATATTGAACACTTGAAACGTTCCGGTAAAAAAGTGGAGTCTTTCGGTTATGTGCGGAAGGAGGTGCTTCCCGAAGTAGATGATTCGTATCATTTTATAGTTGAAAAGACAGATTTATCGGTAAAGGGAATCCCCACAGACGCTGTTTTGCAAAAAGTGTTGGCATGCAACCCCGATGTTATAATGGATCTTACCCATGCCGGATGTTATGCTATGCAATATTTGCTTGTAAATCATCCCTGTAATTTCAAAATCGGCATAAAAAAAGCCGAAAGAGATCTTCATGACTTTTCCCTGCTTGTAACAGACAGGGACGAATTCAATTATTTATTTGAACAAATATTATTTTATCTGCAGAATATCCGTACGAAATGATATAAATTCTTACATTTGCAGTGCGAAATAACAAAATGTGTAGTTTCCCGATGGTAGATATAAATTTAAAAGGAATGGGCGTGGCTTTAATCACACCATTCAAAGAAGATGAGAGTGTAGATTATGAGGCACTTGGACGTCTGGTAGATTTTCAGCTTCAAAATGGAACAGATTACTTGGTAGTTTTGGGAACTACCGCCGAAACGCCTACGTTAACTGAACAGGAAAAGAAAGAGATCGTTAGCATGGTTGTTTCCAAAGTACGCGGACGCATTCCGGTTGTACTGGGTGTGGGAGGTAACTGTACCCGTTCTGTGGTAGAAAAGCTTAAACATGATAATTTCGACGGGATCGATGCCATCCTTTCCGTTGTTCCTTACTACAATAAACCATCGCAGGAAGGTATCTATCAGCATTACAAAGCTATATCCGAAGCAACCGATTTACCCATCATACTTTACAACGTTCCGGGACGTACCGGTGTGAATATGACGGCCGAGACAACGCTTCGTGTGGCACGCGACTTCAAAAATGTTGTAGCTGTTAAAGAGGCATCCGGTAATATTACACAGATGGACGATATTATCAAGAATAAGCCGGCTAATTTTGATGTAATTTCGGGCGACGACGGTATTACCTTCCCCCTTATTACTTTAGGTGCCGTAGGGGTTATCTCTGTGATAGGCAACGCTTTCCCAAAAGAATTCAGCAAAATGGTGCGGTTGGCTCTGAATGGCGATTATAACAATGCGCTCACCATTCATCATCGCTTTACCGAACTGATCGAATTGTTGTTTGTAGATGGTAATCCTGCAGGGGCGAAAAGTATTCTCAATGCGATGGGATATATCGAAAATAAACTGCGTCTGCCGCTGGTTCCTACCCGCATAACAACGTTCGAGAAAATACGCTTGGTGTTGCGCGAGCTCAGCATCAAATGTTAAGATGCTTGCTTTCCTTCTATTGAATTAAATTTTTCATACCTGCTTTGTGCAGTTTGAAAACAAGATACATTTACATAAAAACCCCGGTACTTTTTTAATAAAATGTACCGGGGTTTTTATGTAAATGTTATGACTTTTTTACAGCCCTTTTCTCGCTTTGACTCGTACTGAATTTGTTTTACAGTTTAGTGTCTAATTTCTAACAGGTTCACATAAAATATATTAATTCCTGAATAAGGTTTACACTGACCAACTAATGGCTAATGGAGAGTTGGATTTCTGTTATAACACAGGTAATTTCCAAGGATCGCGGTAATAGGCTTTCACAAATGCCGTTGCTTCGGGGTCGTTTACAAAAATACTTTTTGCATCGTCCCAAACCAGTCCCCGTCCCAATCTGCTGGAGATATTAGCCAGATGCGACATCTTGGCCACCTTGGCTCCGATAGCCACATCGGCATTGGGTAACTCGCGGCTTTTTATACAAGATAGCATATTGCCAACATGATTATATAATCCTTTGCCTTCCCCTTTTTTGAAAGGTACCGCCTCCATACGGGCTTTGTTGTTCGATACAACTGGAATTACTTCCCATCCGGCCCGGGTAAGAACCATGGTGCCGTTCTCGCCATAAAAGGCAAGCCCCTCTTTTTTGTCGAACAAGCCGTGATTAATACCGCAGGCATGATCCCACACAATATTGAAATCCTTGTATGCGTAGGTTGCCATCAATGTATCCGGAGTTTCCATGGCATCGGTAGGATAGGCAAATTTACCACCGCTGGCAAGGATGGAGGTAGGCAGATCCGCTTTCATCCCCTCCAGAGCATAATCCAATAGGTGAACACCCCAGTCGGACATCAGTCCACCCGCGTAATCCCAGAAGAAGCGGAAGTTGTAATGGAATCTATAGGTATTAAACGGACGTTTGGGTGCCGGTCCGAGCCACATATCATAATCGACTCCCGCCGGAACGGCGCTGTCCGGAATAACCGGAAGGGTGGGCTTGTTATCCTGGTAGGCCCATACCTTCACAGTACGGATGCGGCCGATACCGCCGGCCTTCAGAAAATTAGCTGCTTCATCCCAGTGCGGATCGCTGCGCTGCCACTGACCAACCTGTACAATCCGGTTGTATTTACGTGCGGCTTTTTCCATCAGGTTACATTCTTCAATGGTATTGGCCAGCGGTTTCTCTACATACACATCCTTTCCGGCCTGACAGGCATAAACCATCGGTAAGCAATGCCAATGGTCTGGTGTGCCGATAATAACCACATCAACATCTTTATTATCAATAACCTTCCTCCAGTCTTTATAAAGAGAAGGAACCTTTTTGCCTGTATTTTTTAGTACATCGGCTGCCCGTTTATTAAGCCACTCATCGTCCACGTCGCATAATGCAACACATTCTACTTCGGGATATTGCAGAAATGTATTGAGGTCCGACCATCCCATGCTTCTGCATCCTATAAGTGCCACCTTTACTTTATTGCTTGGAGCTGTTTGGCCATACACCGACTGAAAGGATGATCCAAAGAGCGGAGCCATCCCAAATCCTGCGGCTGTTAAGGCCGACTTATGGAGGAAATTGCGTCTATTCATTTGTTATATAATTAGATTTCAGTAACGAGCTACAATACTACAAAAAAAAACTATAAAATCAATGTAAAATCAATTATTATGATTTATATTTGTAATTTAGAACACTATGTAACAATGAAAATTTATGGACCCTAAAGAAACTAATTGGTATGTACTATATACATTTCCCCGAGCGGAAAAACAGGTTAAGGAAAGGCTCGAACGAGAAGGCATTGATTGTTGGTTGCCTTTACATCGTTCGCCCCGGGTATGGTCGGACAGAGTAAAGCTGGTGGATGTACCCTTGTTTAATTCCTACATATTTGTTCATTGTACCGAAGTTGTACTTCGCTCGCTGATACGTATATATGGAGTAGTGCGCATTGTTTATTATAATGGGAAACCAGCTATTGTGAGAGATCAGGAAATTGAAGCGATCAAAGACTTTTTGAAAGAAGCCGAAGCTCATCCGCTTTGTTTTGGTGAAGAGGTTGAAATCCTTTGCGGAGCAATGAAGGGAGTTACCGGTAAAATTGTTCAGATAAATAAGTCTCATTTGGTGTTAACCCTGGAGCAGCTAGCTGCCACAGTGTGTGTTAAGCTCGAAACAGTTACCCGTACCACTCGGATTTAGTTAAAACTCAATTTGTAAGCAATATTTAAACGAACCAGGGATCGGCAAAAGCTAATCCCTGGTTCGTTTTTTTGGGGACTGTCCTTTATTCGGTCAGCGACCTGTAAATGGCATCCATATCTACATGAGCACGTACATGGTCGGCCAGTTTATCATACTGCTTTTCTTTAAACTCCGCGTAGTTAAACAAGGAGGCATCTTCTTTTACCAGACCTTCGGCAAGATAATCCAGCACGGCGGGATTGTCCAGAATGCCATGCATATAACTTCCCCAGCATCGGTTGTCCATCAGGTAGCCATCCGTACGTCCGTCTTCCATAAAAACCAGGGGACTATCGGCAACTTTATCTATCAGCGATGTTTTACCCATGTGTATTTCATACCCGTTGCATAGATCGGCTTTATCAAGAAACCGGAAACGGGTCTGTCTGATCACCTTTTCAGATTCGATTACGGTCCGCATGGGAAGGAGTCCCAGACCGGATAATAATGGAATAGAACCTTCCAGATGCTGCGGGTCTTCCACCTGCATACCCATCATTTGATAACCTCCACAAATGCCTATCACCTTCTTTCCCGCCTTGTATGCCTTTACAATTGCCGAGGCGATTCCATTGGACCGTATGTCCTGCAGGTCGCCCAACGTGTTTTTTGTTCCGGGCAGCACAACGATGTCCGCCTTCTCAATTTCGTCCGGTTGATCCGTAAAATAGGTATGGAAACGAGGATCCATCTCCAGTACGTTGAAGTCGGTAAAGTTGGACAACCTTCTCAGATGTACGATTGCCACATTGATCCTGTTACCGTTGGCTTGCCTGCGTTTGGAATCCAGAGCGACAGAATCTTCCTCTTCAATCCTGATATCCGTAAAGTAGGGGATGATACCCGTCACCGGTATTCCCGTAAGCTCCTCCATCAGTTGCTTCCCGGTTTCAAAAAGGCGGATATCCCCTCTGAATTTATTGATGATGATTCCTTTTATCAAAGCCCTCTCTTCCGGACGGAGCAGCTGGATCGTTCCGTAAACAGACCCGAATACACCTCCCCGGTCGATGTCGGCCACCAGATAGGTAGCAGCACCTACAGCCATAGCCATCCGCATATTGGTAATATCCCTGTCACGCAGGTTGATCTCTGAAATACTTCCCGCACCTTCAAGCACAATCGGATTATAGGCTGCTTCCAACCGCTTGAAAGCAGCGAGGGCGGCTTCAAACAACTCGCCTTTGCGCAGGTGATCTCCAAAGTAATCCACAGCCGACAAGTTGCCCATCGGTTTTCCGTTCAGAATCACCTGCGAGCTTTTATTGTTAGTCGGCTTCAGAAGCACCGGATTCATGTCCGTGTGGGGAATCACCCCAGCGGCCTCGGCCTGTACAACCTGGGCTCTGCCTATTTCGCCCCCTTCGGGCGTAGGATAGGAGTTGAGCGACATATTTTGTGCTTTAAACGGTGCCGGAAGGTATCCGTCCTGTTTAAGTATCCGGCAGAAAGCAGTATTGATAATGCTTTTCCCTGCATCAGAACAGGTGCCTACAAACATAAGGGGTTTTAAATGTTTCATGAAGCAAATGTATGAAAAAACTAGTAACTGCAATAACTTTTGTTATATTTGCCATTCCTTAAATAAATAAATTACACATGAAAAATTCAAGTCAGCCACAACGCCTCGCTTCGCTGGATATTCTCAGAGGGTTTGATCTTTTTTGCCTTGTAGTATTGGAATCGCTGCTTCATCCGCTGGCCAACGCCATCAATTCCGATTGGTTTCATCAGCTTATGTGGGCCTTTACCCATAAAGAGTGGGAGGGCTTCTCCAGCTGGGATCTGGTTATGCCTTTGTTCCTGTTTATGTCGGGTGTGTCCATTCCCTTCGCCTTCTCAAAGTACAAGACAGATACAAACAAGCTTCCGATATACCGCAGAATAGGTAAGCGGGTGCTGCTGCTCTGGATCTTCGGGATGATGTGTCAGGGCAATCTGCTGGCATTAGACCCACAAAACATAGCCTTTTTTTCGAACACGCTGCAATCCATAGCAGTGGGTTACCTGATAGCCTCCCTGGCATTTCTTCACCTGCGCCAGCGGAACCAGTTCATTCTGGCCGGCGCATTTCTGTTCATCTATTGGGCGGCGATGACTTTCGTATCGGTAGGAGGTTTTGGCGGAGGTAATTATACCCCCGATGGAAACCTGGCCGAATGGATAGATCGTACGGTGCTGGGCCGCTTCAGAGATGGCGTAAGCTGGGATAATGGATCGTGGTCCTTCGCCCCCTGGTACAGATATACCTGGATCCTGAGCAGCCTTAACTTTGGTGTAACGGTGATGACGGGTGTATTTGCCGGTATGCTGCTTAAGAGCAACAAACCCGAGCTAGTAAAGATTAAATGGCTTGTCTATGCAGGTGCAGCCATGGTTGCTTTGGGCTGGTTGTGGGGATTGGAGCATCCGGTCATCAAGAAACTGTGGACCAGCTCCATGGTGTTGGTCAGCAGCGGCTATTGCTTCCTGCTGATGGCCCTGTTCTATTGGTGGATCGATTACAGAAAACACAACCAGGGCTATACCGTATTGCGGGTTTACGGCATGAATTCGATAACAGCCTATATGATTACGAATGTAGTTAGTTTTAAATGTGTCGGACAGAGTCTTTTCTATGGATTGGAACAATATACCGGAAATTTCTATCCGGTACTGATTTCTTTGTGCAACGTATCTGTTATTTATGTAATTTTGTGGCTAATGTATAAACACAAACTATTTCTAAAGGTATAACACACTTAAAAGTAAACAATGGAATCTATTAAACAAATATTCAGAATAGGTCACGGACCATCAAGCAGTCACACGATGGGTCCTATACGAGCTTCACAGATGTTCCTTGAAAGAGAGCACGATGCAGCCCGGTTTCAGGTAACCCTGTACGGCAGTCTGGCTGC
>NZ_JBFWMI010000121.1:0-7047 GCF_050251695.1 Macellibacteroides sp. | reverse complement strand
ACTATAAAAAGCTATTTCATCAAAAAGGTTGCAAGAAAACGGATTGTCCACCCGAATCTTGCAACCTTGATTTTTTAGACCTAATAAAAAAGGATATTCGTAAAAAAGCTACTTTTTCAGTGCCCTCTCCGATGATCACCCTCTTTTATTTTATACTCAAAATTCAATCTCTATTTTACTCAAGATTATAAAAAGATACGATTCACTCCATAATAGCTGCTCAAGTCACTCTATTGCAAAATATCAATAAACAATATTCTGTTTTAATTTCCTTTTAATTAGAAATATTTTTGACTTTAATTTGTTTAAACCGTAAACAGATCAAAATATTAACATTTCGGTCCAAAAAAAACAGATTATTGAAGAACGATGTGTCAGATGTTTATGTATATTTCGGGCATAAAACTTTAAATTTAGTACCAAAATGATTATCGGAGTACCCAAAGAAATTAAGAACAACGAAAACCGTGTCGGACTTACCCCGGCAGGAGTTAAAGAAATTATCATGCGAGGACATCAGGTATATGTACAACAATCAGCCGGTTTAAACAGTGGTTTTCCTGATGAGGCTTATCTTTCAGCCGGCGCTAACCTGCTTCCAACAATTGAGGAAGTATATGCCGTTGCAGAAATGATTGTAAAAGTAAAAGAACCTATTGCTTCCGAGTATCCGTTGATTCGGGAAAATCAACTTCTTTTCACCTATTTTCATTTTGCCTCGGACGAAAATCTGACAAAAGCAATGATTGCCAGTAAAGCTGTTTGTTTGGCATACGAGACTGTTGAGAAACCAGACGGATCATTACCTTTATTAATTCCCATGAGCGAAGTAGCAGGCCGTATGGCTACACAAGAAGGAACTCGCTTTCTGGAAAAACCTCAGGGTGGAAAAGGTATTTTATTAGGAGGTGTTCCGGGTGTTAAACCGGCAAAAGTTCTCGTGTTGGGAGGAGGAATTGTTGGATTTAATGCAGCTAAAATGGCCGCTGGACTTGGAGCGGAGGTTATTATAGCCGATATTTCACTTCCAAGACTTCGCTGGTTGAATGAAAACCTGCCTGCAAATGTAAAAACATTATATTCTTCATCGCATAATATTGAAGGTGAGCTACACGATACCGATCTTGTAATTGGTGCTGTTCTTATTCCAGGAGCCAAAGCTCCCTATGTGCTGACAAAAGAAATGATTCCACTGCTTAAAAAAGGAAGCGTTCTTGTAGATGTTGCAATAGATCAGGGAGGTTGTTTTGAGACATCCCACGCAACCACACATGCAAACCCTGTTTACGAAATAAATGGTGTAATACACTATTGCGTTGCCAACATCCCGGGAGCTGTACCACACACTTCAACATTGGCTCTCACCAATGCCACCCTACCCTACGTTATCACGCTGGCTAATGAAGGCTGGGAAAAAGCATGTGAAATGGATCATGGATTAAGATTAGGCCTTAATATTGTAAAAGGTAAAATTGTATACCAGGCAGTTGCAGAAGCGTTCGGATGGGCATAACCCGATCTTAGAATTTTAAGTTGTTTAATATAAAAAAGAAAAGGTTTCCCAATGGGAAACCTTTTCTTTTTTATATTATTGTCATTATTTTCACGAACCAAAGAAGTATCTGAATATATCATTTCCGTTCGCATAGATCAATAAACCAAACAGTAATGCCATACCCACAATCTGCGAATATTCAAGAAACTTATCACTAGGTTTACGTCTTGCAACCACCTCATAAATTAAAAACATAACATGTCCTCCATCCAATGCCGGAATAGGAAGAATATTCATAAATGCAAGGATAATTGACAGAAAAGCAGTCCGTTCCCAGAAAATCATCCAATCCCACTGAGCAGGGAATAAACCTCCGATGGTTCCAAAACCTCCAAGACTGGAAGCTCCTTCTTTGGTAAACACATATTTCATATCATTCACATATCCCTTTAATGTGCTTACACCCTTCTGAATACCAGCCGGGAAAGAGGCAAAAAATCCATACGTGGTAGTTACAGTTTCAAAAACTTCCATCGGGCTTTTCATATAAATACCCATATGACCCGCCGTATCAGTTTTTAGAGTCAAAGTTAGAGGATTGCCAGAACGATATATTCCAACTTCGATTGCTTCATTTTTATGTTTTGAAAGCATATCCGCTACATCGTCGGCTCCCGGAGTAGACGTTCCATTGACAGACACAATACTATCATTTGCCTGAAAACCGGCTGCTAAAGCAGGAGAATTTTCAGAAAATTTATTTACAACCATTGGATAGCGAAGTCCGGCAAATCCCTTTTTATCGCGCATCATACGTTGCATCAAATCATTTGGTATTGCAATTTCCTGCTCTTTGCCATTACGTAAAACCACAACTGTTTGTGCCTCTACAATCTTACGAATGGCTGATTCTCCAAAACGATCCAATTCTTGACCATTTGCCGATAAAAGAATATCACCATCCTGGAACCCGATCTGTTTTGCGGTCTCACTATAATACATACCCATCTTCATATTCTTCAATGGAAGATAAGTATCACCCCAAGCAAACAAAACCATAGAGTATATAAACAAAGCCAGCAAAAAGTTAAACACTACTCCGGCAATCATAATCATCAATCGCTGACCTGCCGGTTTTGATCTGAATTCATATGGTTGAGGAGGTAATGCCATTTGTTCTTTATCCATCGATTCATCAATCATTCCGGATATTTTACAATATCCACCTAAAGGTAACCAGCCAATACCATATTCAGTTTCACTCTTTTTAGGTTTAAACTTAAAAAGAGAGAACCAAGGGTCGAAGAAAAGATAAAACTTTTCAACTCTCACCTTAAAGATCCGGGCAAATAGAAAATGGCCGAACTCATGAACGACAACCAAAATTGATAAACTCAAAATAAGCTGTAAAGCCTTAATTAAAAATGTCTCCATCTATAGTTTGTTATGTTTTTAATTTATTTATTAGAATAAGGATGCTGCAATCAGGCGTACTTCCTCATCAGATCGTACATAATCATCGTACGAAGGTGTCGGGACAAAAGATGCCTTGCACATGGTTTGCTCTATTACTTCACTCATTTGAAGAAAGCCAATCCGATCCTTTAAGAAAGCCTCAACTACAACCTCATTCGCAGCATTCAAAATACAGGGCATGTTTCCCCCTTTTTTAACCGCATCAAAAGCAAAGGCCAGATTTCGGAAACGAGTCATATCGGGCTCCTCAAAAGTCAATGTAGAGTATTGATTAAAATCCAATCTGGGAGCACTACTTTTTAATCTTTCCGGATACGAAAATGCATAGCTGATCGGAAGCTTCATATCAGGAATCCCCAGCTGCGCCATAACAGCACCATCTTCAAATTGAACCATTGAGTGAATAATAGACTGTGGATGAACTACAACCTGAATTTGTTCGGGAGAGAGGCCAAACAACCACTTGGCTTCAATCATCTCAAAACCTTTATTCATCATTGAAGCAGAATCAATTGTCACCTTCGCTCCCATCGACCAATTAGGATGTTTTAATGCCTGAGCTTTGGTGACGGTTTCAAGTTCTTTCAATGATTTGTTACGAAAAGGTCCACCAGAGGCTGTCAGCAGTATCTTTTCCACCGCATTGTTACCTTCACCAACCAAACATTGAAATATAGCAGAATGTTCGGAGTCAACAGGTAAAACAGGCACTTTATATTCCGTAGCCAATGCTGTAATTAATTCTCCGGCAACCACCAATGTCTCTTTATTTGCCAATGCAATTGCCTTACCTGCTTTTATCGCCTGTATCGTTGGTTTTAATCCTGAATATCCCACCATTGCTGTCAGCACCATATGAATAGGTTCAGCCTGTACAACCTGAGAGATAGCATCGGCACCTGCCCACACCTTTATTGGAAGATCTTCCAAAGCCTCCTTTAGTTCGGGATATTTCTGTTCATTGGCGATTACCACAACCTCCGGCAAGAACTTTCTCGCCTGATTTATCAATAAATCTACCTGATTATTTGCCGTCAGAGCATATACTTCAAACAGGTCAGCATGTTCGCTGATCACTTCAAGTGCCTGCGTTCCTATCGAACCGGTAGAGCCTAAAATAGCCAGTTGTCTTTTCATGTATTTAAAAAGATATATATTCTTCAGGATTAACAGGAGATCCCTTGTACCAAAGTTCAAAATGCAGATGAGGTCCTGTAGACAACTTACCTGTATTACCTACCAAAGCAATTGCCTCTCCTGCTACTACACGGTCTCCCGCATCCTTAAGCAACAATTCATTATGTTTGTAAATAGATAAAAATCCATTTCTATGCTGAATCTGAATCACATTTCCGTAGTTTACATCAAAACCGGTAAAAACAACCGTACCATCCATAGTTGCCAGAACGCTTTCACGTTCTGCAGCAACAAGATCAACACCATAATGACGTTTTTCCGCCTCATAATGCGATGAGATCACTCCACTTACCGGTTTATAAAAGAAAGCACCTTCAGTAGGGGCTGAATTTGGTGTAAGTACAGACAGATTATACTTTTCTTCTTCCTCAAACTTTTTCACAAATTCCGACTCAGCCTTTCCACGAGGTATTTCATAATTTGCATCGGCATGTGCAAGAGAATCTATGGTTCGGATGGAGTCCAGGGGCAAAGTTCCGGTTAAGATACCTGCCACATTATCAAGATATAGTTTTTGTACTGCCAACATCCTTTCTAAAGAATCAGCTTTGAGTGCATTTTGTACTATTTCTTTTCGAACTTCAACATCCAGATATCCGGGAAGATAGTTTCTAATGGGGGTTTTGATAATAATAAAGGAAGTGATAGCGATCAGAAAAAAAGCAAAGACAGCTAATACAACAAAAGCAGATAGCTGAGATAGACGGAAAGACCATACCTCTTCGAGTGTGGCCTCATTAAAAAATGACAGTTTGTATTTGAACCGTATCCGGTGCCAAAAAGACTTCTGATGCTTTCGTTTTTTCTGTACCATGCTTTTTACTTAAAACGCAAAAGTAACAAAATCCTCCTCCATTGAAAAGATGTTCACGCTTATTAACTATTATAAATCAATTAATCCGTCCGGCAACGCCACCTCCAATAACTTCTTGTCGTGATCAACCCCAAGTATCAGCTCCTCGGCCGCAGGAATTAATATTTCATTACCCTTATAATCTACTTGTAAAAGGACATTGATTGTAGATTCATCCACCATTGTAATTGGGCCTAAAATACCCAATCTTGTATCTAAAACAACGTATCCCACAAAACTATCCCAGGTCATATCACCAACCAGATCTCCAACTGCAGCATCAAGAGGATAATACACCTCCAGATTACTGAATTCGCGTGCCTGTAATTCGGAATCAATGTTTTCGAGTTTAACAAGGATAGACGAATCGGACTTATAACGATATTCCTCAATAAAGAAAGGTACCAGAATCCCTTCAAATTCACAAACAATAAATGGATCACCGCTGTCATCAAACACATCACTTGTAGTGAGCAGTGTTATCTCCCCCTTTATTCCATGAGGCTTGGCAAACTGGCCAATCTTGAAAACATCTTCTTTCTTTATCATATATTGGTATTAAAGACGTGTAATACGTGCACCTATGCTATTAAGGCGTTTATCTATATTCTGATACCCCCTGTCAATCTGATCGATATTATGAATACGGCTTGTACCTTCTGCACTCATAGCAGCAATAAGCAACGCAATACCTGCACGAATATCCGGAGACACCATTGTTGCTCCACGAAGCTTATATCGGTTTCCCAAGCCTATCACAGTTGCCCGGTGCGGGTCGCATAAAATAATCTGAGCACCCATATCAATCAGCTTATCTACAAAGAAAAGGCGGCTTTCAAACATTTTCTGATGAATCAGTACACTTCCCACAGCCTGTGTTGCAACAACTAGAAACACACTGAGCAAGTCGGGTGTCAAACCTGGCCATGGAGCATCTGCAATCGTCATGATTGACCCATCGATGAAAGTATCTATTTCGTAAGAATCATGCGTAGGAATATGAATATCGTCGCCCTGTTGCTCGACAGTAATCCCCAAACGTCTGAACGATTCAGGTATAATACCCAACATATCAAAGCCGGTATTTTTGATCGTTATATCAGAGCCGGTCATCGCCGCCATACCAATAAAACTTCCCACCTCAATCATATCCGGAAGAATCAAGTGATTTGCCCCCTTCAGCGATTCCACGCCCTGAATAGTAAGCAAATTAGACCCAACTCCCGAAATATCGGCTCCCATCTGAATCAACATTTTGGAAAGTTGCTGCAAATAAGGCTCACAAGCAGCATTGTAAATCGTTGTAGTTCCTGCTGCCAGTACAGCAGCCATCAATATATTGGCTGTACCTGTAACCGAAGCCTCATCCAAAAGCATATAAGCCCCCTTCAGGCGCTTTGCTTCAATTTCATAAAGCTGGGCATCCTGATTGTATGTAAAAGTAGCTCCGAGCTTCTGTATACCAGTAAAATGAGTATCCAATCTTCTGCGTCCGATCTTATCACCTCCAGGTTTTGGCAAAACGGCTTTTCCGAAACGGGCCAGCAAAGGCCCCACAATCATTACAGAACCTCTCAACGAAGCACTTTTCCGTACAAAATCTTCCGTTTTTAAATAATCCAGATCCACATTATCAGCCTGGAATGCATAAGTGTCTAACGATAATCGCTCCACCTTAACCTGCATATCTCTTAATAACTGTATAAGATTATTTACATCCAGGATGTCCGGAACATTAGCTATCGTAACTTTTTCGGGAGTAAGTAAAACTGCACAAATCACTTGTAATGCCTCATTTTTAGCCCCCTGCGGAATAATCTCTCCGCTCATTCTACAACCACCTTCAATAACAAATGATGCCATAGTCTATTATTACAAAAGGTCAACGACCTTTACGTGTATAGTTTTTGTTTGTATTTTTACGAGATAAGATATCTCTGCTTTCGGTAAGCTTGTGTTGTTCTTCATCCAATACAATTTTCCCTTCCGACAATTCATCCAGATCTTTAAAAATCTTCCGGTCATC